>CAKUXH010000087.1 GCA_934700265.1 uncultured Opitutales bacterium | reverse complement strand
TCGTCTAGGCTTAGATCATCGATATAAATTTCAAATAAACTCTCTAATAAAATAAGACCTGCTGCAGCAAATCCGTAACAAGTTTTATCTTTTTTAGATAATTGTAAAATAATGTTGCCTTCATGAGTTAAGTCTAGTGTTGCGAAATATGCGATTCCATTAACTTTACCATTTACGACTAAAAATGTAGGTTGTACTTCAAAAGAACGTATACCATTTTGTAATAATGCAGTTGCTTGACTTAGATTTTCTTTAGAAAAAACTTCCCACCATTGTTTCTTATAGGCACGAAACCAACAGTGAAGGGATTGCAAGGTATAAATCTTATCGAGTGCCACGATGAATTACTGTTTCAAATCTAAAAGTGCCGTTTGTTTTAAAATTTTCATACGTTCTTCACAGAGCTTTTCTGTATCTGCTTCTACCAGAAATCTTAGCTTATTTTCAGTGCCAGAATAGCGCACATATACTCTACCAGGAGCTGATCGTAATTCTGATAATAATTTATTTAAATGATAGAATTGTGTTAATGGAATTTTTTCTTTAACAATCAGTGAACTTTCGCGCTTTGGCAGCAAATGGATAAGTCTTTTGCGTTCACATAATGGCTTTTCTTGTGCTAAAAACAATAATTTTAATAACACCCGTAAACCATCTCCTGTTGGTGCTTCGTCTTTAAAAATGATATGACCTGAACTTTCTCCTCCAAAGCAAGCTCCAAATTTTTGTAGCCCATAAAAAACTTCTCTATCTCCAATGGAGCATGTTTGGGTGAAAATTCCTTGATCTTTTAAAGAGTTTATTAAGCCAGAATTGCTCTGTTCAGTGACTACAAGGGTGTGATTGGTTAAGCGATTTTTTAGTTTTAATTCGATAGCAAGTAAGCCTAAAAGTTCATCGCCATTTAGCTTTTCACCATTTTCATCGATAACAACGATACGATCACCATCTCCATCATGGGCAAATCCTAGCCAAGCGTTTTCAGTTTTTACAGTTTCTTTTAAATATTCTGCATGTTCGCTACCACAATGGTCGTTAATATTTATGCCATTAGGATGGTTACCAATAGCAATTATATCAAGGCCTAAATACTTCAAAAGTGGTAGAGTGGTGTAATAAGTAGCTCCATTGGCAGTATCTAAAACGATCTTTTTGCTTGCAAATAGATTAGATGGGTAGATGGATTTGAAGGTTTGTAAGTAGTAATCGCTTCCATTGATGTTATAAGATGAAAAATGAACGTTGGTAGTGGAAGGTTGATTTGTACATAAACGTTCTATTTCAGCTTCTTCTTCACGCGTTAATTTGCTACCGCTAGTTTTAAAGAGCTTTAAACCATTATCGGTGTAGGGATTATGGGAGGCAGTAATAGATACCCCCAAAGAAATTGAATTATGTTGTACATAAAAAGATATTGCTGGGGTAGGGGTAATACCTAAAAAGTTTATTTTTTCAGAATTGTCATTGTAAAATCCGCAGGCAAATGCTTCAGCAAGGTTCTTTCCTGATGCGCGTGTATCCCAACCAATGGCTACCGTTAAAGGTAGATTTTGAGCTAGTAACCAACAACGGCAAGCCTGCCCAATGCATTTAAAAGCTTCCGGTGTTATAGGAAAAGATCCTACAGTTCCGCGAATGCCATCCGTTCCAAATTTGATCATTGGGCGTATTGTTGTGCTCATATGAAAAATTATTCTTCAAAAACACCTATTGTTCTATATTTGTTATAGCGTAATTTTAATAACTGGTCTGTGGGTAATTGCATTAAACTTGGCAATGTCTTTTCTAATGTTGTACGGATAGAATCAGCGCAAGCTTGGGGATCAATATGAGCTCCACCTAAAGGTTCACTGATGATACCATCGATAACATCTAAATTTTTTAAGTCGTTTGCAGACAATTTTAATGCATTTGCAGCTTCACCAACCTTAGTGCGATCCTTCCATAAAATGGCAGCACAACCTTCGGGAGAAATAACTGAATAATAAGCATTTTCCAAAACAAAAACTTTATCAGCAACGCCAATACCTAAAGCTCCTCCTGAACCGCCTTCACCAATAACAATGGCGATAATCGGAACTTTTAGAACACTCATTTCTCGTAAGTTTACAGCAATTGCTTCAGCAATATGTCGTTCTTCGGCACCAATGCCTGGGTAGGCTCCTGGGGTATCGATGAACGAAACTATGGGTAGGGAGAATTTTTCTGCTAATTGCATTAGACGTAAAGCTTTGCGATAACCTTCAGGGTTGGGGGATCCAAAATTACGTCGAATGTTTTCCTTTAAATCTCTGCCTTTTTGTTGTCCTAAAACCATGATAGGTTGATCATTGAACCGTGCTGTTCCACCAATTAAAGCTTGATCATCCCCAAATCGACGATCACCGTGTAGTTCTTGAAAGTCTGTAAAAATTGCATGAATGTAATCCAAAGAATAAGGTCTTTGAGGATGACGAGCAATTTTTATTTTTTGCCAAGATGTTAAATTAGCGTATATGTTTTCTTTTGTTTCTTTAATCTTAAGCTCGATTGCCTTGATTTCATTTTCCATCGGGACATTGTTTTCCTCCGATAGTTTCTTTAGCTGATCAAGTTGTTCCTGAAGTGCAACCAATGGTTTTTCAAAATCAAGTGTATATTTAATAGAGCTAGCCATAAATTATTTATACTTTTAAACCGCAATATTATGCATATGGTTTTTATAATTCAATCTTTTTTGCTAACTTTTTAAAGACACACTCTATGTTTGAAATGCTTGTTTAATAATAATTGAAATATATGTAAAAACTAAAATGGGGTGGTAGACCGGTCTCGAACCGGCAACCCCTGGAACCACAATCCAGTGCTCTGACCAATTGAGCTACAACCACCACTCAGTGATATAAACTAAATTTAAAAAAATATTTTTTGTCAATCATTTTAATGATAATTATGTGATCGTATTTTTTAATGGTCTCAATGTTAAAGAGTTATTACATTAGTTTCACATGTGTTTGCCAAATTATTTGAAAAAATTAATTGGTGTATTAAAACGTTTGAGGATATCTTAATTTGCATTTATGGGGATTTTATTTAAAATAAATGGACGCTTTAATTTACCCTCACGAAGTTGATCTAGTAGTTTTTTTGAGTTATCATTTAAAAATTCCTCTGAAATCGTTAATTCTTTTAAATTGGGTAGAATGCACTCAAAACCCAAACTTGTATTGCGAAACAAACCCTCGATGGATTTTAAATGAATACAGTTGGATATGCTTAAAACTTCTAGGTTACGCAGTTTATAGAAGGGAGTTAAATTTGTTAATAGTGTGGAATTTGCATGAAATTTTTTAAGGGAAGGTAATCCGACTTGGATTGCTATTTGAGTAATTGGATTAAAAGAGATATCAACTAATTCGAGTAAATCACACTTGTCGTTAAAGATCAACTGTTGTATATCATTGTGAGATAAATCCAAGTGCCGCATAGATTCAAAGGAGCAACAAAACGCATACTTCAAATGATTGTAAGATAAATTTAAGTATTCTAAAGATCTTAGTCCTAATAAACAATTTGCATATTGAATTTGATTTTTACTAAGATTTTGCTGACATAATTTATTTAATTTTGATACAGGATTAATGTTTTTAATAAGGTTTCCCGACAGTGATAAATGGCTCAAGTTTTTTAACTGTTCAAACCCATCTAAATAAACAATTTGCGCATTATCTATCTGTAAGGTTTCAAGGTTTGAAATATCGGTTAAGTCCGCTTGTATTTTCTTGAAGACGGTTTTAGCTTGTTCATCCTTGAAATTTTCAATGATATTTCTACCCACACAAAAGATAGATGTGGATAGAATCATTG
>CAKUXH010000086.1 GCA_934700265.1 uncultured Opitutales bacterium | reverse complement strand
GCGGGATACTGTGTACTCGCGGGGAAAAGGAGCACACAAGCAAAAGAGTGAGCATTATCGCCCCCGATAATGCGATTTTAAAAGAGAAGTGTGCGACGCGCACGCGGCTATGCCGCCGAACCCCCTACCACGGGGCTGGCGCTTCGCTTATGTGAATAAACTCACTCGCTCCGCTATTAAACGAATCCTCTTCCTCCGCCATTAGTGAATAATACGAACCCTGAAACAAAAACAGAGTTCGTATTATTCTTTTCTAACGAATATTTCGGCATAAAGGTCGATTTGGACGGCAAAAAGAAGAATCAGCCGGGCGTCTAACCGCTCGGCTTTGAGTTGACCTTTTTATCCGAGTTTAAGTGAATTGTTTGGCGGGTGCTTGACGGCGAGCATAGCGAGCCGCTTGTTATATATCAAGCGCCCGCCATAGTGCCAAATTAAAAATCGATAATGCTATTCATTGCTTTTTTGTCATATTGTGTTATACTTTTGTCTGTAATAATTTATTGGAGAACTAATTATGAAAGCTTCAGAAGAAATGTTATTTAGACTTTTAGAGGGTGGCGATAAACGTTTCGTCGTTCCAGTGTATCAAAGACCCTACAGTTGGAAAAAGGCGAACTGCGAACTACTTATTAAAGATTTGTCTGAACTTGCCAAACGAGATAATAATGCCACTCATTTTTTTGGTAGCATTGTTTATGTTGTAAATAATATTGGTAGCTTTAATGAATATGTTATCATTGACGGACAGCAACGCATTACAACGATTTCTTTACTACTACTTGCTATAAGAAATTATATAACAAATAATTCTTTATCAATAGGTGTTAGTGCTACTGAAATTACGAATAGATATTTGACTGATGCTTATTCGGATAGCGCAAAAAAGTTAAAATTAAAACTCGTTCAAGGCGATGATGATGCCTATGATAGATTGATTGAAAGTGCCCAACCTATTGCTAATAATAATGTTACAGTTAATTATAACTTTTTTTATGACACGCTTTCTTCTTTGAGCGATATAGAAATTAAAGGACTTTATGAAGCTATTAAAAAGCTAATAATAGTCAATATTAGCTTGAATCCACATAACGGTGATGACCCTCAACTCATTTTCGAAAGCTTAAATTCGACTGGACTTGATTTGGAAGAAGCGGATAAAATTAGAAACTATGTTTTAATGAAAATGACATCTGCACAGCAGGAGCGAATTTATAAGAATTATTGGGAGAAGCTTGAAAGTAAAGTATCTAAAGAAGATATCAATAAGTTTATACGTCACTATTTGGCTGTTAAGACACGCGAATTAGCGAACGAAAACAAGCTATATTTCGCCTTTAAGGGGTATAGGGAGAAAAATAGCATAATGCAAATCGAAGATATTTTGAAAGATATATTAACTTATGCTGAATTTTATAATCAGATTAAAAATGCCAAGATTAGCAGTAGGGTGCAGTACATTAGTAAAATTGCAAGAATTAATCGGCTTGAAGTAAACACTGTAACGCCATTATTATTTGACCTTTTCTACGCTAAATCACAAACATTACTTACCGAAGATGAAATGTCCGAATGCGTAAGTAGCATAGAAAGTTATATCGCTCGAAGAATTCTTTGCGGTTTACCAACATCCGCATTAAATAAAATATTTGTCAGTATGGGGGCTGAAATTCAACGTTACATAGAAAAACATGGAGCAACATATTTAGATGCGTTGAAATATTCTATTCTAACTAAAACAGGTAAAAGTAGGTTCCCTACCGACCATGACTTCCAAGAAAAGTTTGTTACTTATGAATTATATAATGCTAAACCTAATACAAGAAAGTATTTCTTTGAGCGTTTGGAAAACTATAATAATCGTGAGCGCATTGCGGTGGAAGAACAAATAGACAATGGCGAGCTTACGATAGAGCATATAATGCCTCAAACTTTAACAGATGAGTGGAAAGAAAGTTTAGGTGACAAATGGGAGTTGACTCACTCTAAATACAAAGACACAGTGGGTAACTTAACACTTACGGCATATAATAGCGATTATAGCAATTTGATGTTTATTAAAAAGAAAACGCTCCCCGACAAGGGCTTTGATTACAGTAAATTATCATTGAACACCTATATTAAGACCTGTAATACTTGGACTGAAACAGAAATATTAAACCGTGCAGGATTACTTTTATCTTGGGCGGAAAAAATTTGGCAAACACCTATAACTTCATTCAAGCCTAATATTGTTGAGGAATGGGCTACTTTGGATGATGATATAGACTTCACAAATAAAAACGTGGTCAAAATAAATTTGTTGGGCGATGAAATTGCCTGTGATAGTATTACAGATGCATATGAAAAAGTAAATGCGGCTTTATACTTATTAGACCCCGTTCTCTTTGCAAGTATCGACAATAACTACCATAGCGAAATAAGCGATAGATTGCGCTCTCCGTATGAGTTAAGTTCTACAATGTACATAGAAACAAATTTAAGTTCGCAACACAAAATTGATATATTGCGCGAATTGTTTGATAATTTTGGTATGGATTACCAAGAATTGAAATTATTAGTAAGACCAAAGCAAAAAGAATGTGGCATACTAAATTTAGATGACGAAACGACCTATCCAAATGTAACTACAGGCGAACTCGCTTACCAAATGTTTGGATATATGTTGACTAATGGCAAACTGTCGCAAGCCGATATCGACTTGTTGATGACGAAAGATTATACAAGAGAAACATTCAAAAAAGTAGTATATCCTGTACTCGCTCTATCTCGTGAGGCAAATAGAGGGGGTAGTAAAACTTTCAGATATTATAAGACGCCTGTCAACGCAAATGGAGTTGATATATATATTTCCAGTCAATGGTTTGAAGAAAGTCGGGCTGATTTAATCAGATACTTTAAATGGAAAGTTTCATTATGCTGACAGATAAAGAGGTTTTTGCGAATTGGATTATAACCGAGTATATTCATAAAAGCGGTGTTATTGCGCCGATAGAATTTCACTTTGTTGATAATATAAATGATAGTTGGATTCTTTATACCCATAACAATAAAGTAATAAGAGAGTATCTTCTACAAGATTTTTCACAGCAGAATGGTTTAATGTTGCCTTTTGAGGGCGATATTTACCAAGTTTTAATTAGAAAAGATTACATAGATTACAAATGCACCATAATTCATGAAAGCACACATATAATTGATTATGATAGGTTTCGCATACTCTATAACGGCGGTGACATAGATATTGAATTTCATAAATTTTATGAGAGTATGTGCTTATATAGTGAATTTCATGCTCGCAAAATGGCGCATGCATATTATGTCCAAAATTTATCCGATGCAGATGTCCCCCAGATAATGTTACAAGAATTACTTAACATTGTTCCTATTATTAAAGACTTGGAAAACAATATTAAAGCTAATAAATTTACTAATATTATTCAAGACCAACATTTATACGATTTAATGCAATACTTAGGTCGAATTTATACTACAAAGTTGGATATTGAGCCACTTGACAATTTTAGTAACAATATAAAAACACTTTATGCAAATCTTGTAGCATTAGATGAGAACTGGGACGACAGTACGTTTCAGTCGGTTGAAAAGTCATTGAGAAAGCTCTATGAGTGATTTTGATGGATTATAATGTTTCATTGTAAACCATTAATTATTCGATTTACGTTACTAATGCTCCGCCAAGCACGTACCTTGCGTTAAACGAACATTTTTTTCACAAAAAAACCGCCTTTTCGGGCGGTTTTGGTTTTGTTTCGGCACAATAAAATTTGCGTTTTTTTCGATTTGAAAAAGTCAGACGTTGCTTAAAAACGATTTGAGTTTTTCAGACTTCGGATTCAAAAGTATCTCA
>CAKUXH010000085.1 GCA_934700265.1 uncultured Opitutales bacterium | reverse complement strand
TGAATGCTTATAAACATTCGGCTCATCATCTAACAGAGAAATATAAGGATTATCTTGTAAAAGCTTTCGATATAGTTCAACTGCTTTTGTTCTCTTTTCTTTTAAAAATTCAGCCTTTTCAATTTGAGCACACCCCATAGCCGCTGCTACATCTGTCAAATTATATTTAAAACCAGGATTTGAAATATCATAAAAGATATTACCTTTCTTTCCAAATCTATCCCAAGCATTACTGGATAAACCATGAAGTGATAAGCTTCGTGTTTTATTAGCTAGCCCTTCAAAATCAGTAACAACCATACCTCCTTCACCACAGGTAGTAATACACTTATTACAATAAAAAGAATAACATTGCGTTAAACTTTTAGGACTTTTACTTAACCATTTACCATATTTTTTTGAAAAATAACTCGATCCACAACAATGAGCTGCATCTTCTATTATATCCAAATTATATTCTTCAGCTAAATTTTCCACTAAATCCATGTTAACCATTTTCCCGGCATAATGTACAGGAATTATAGCCGTAACACGCTTACCTTCTTTTTTGCTGCCAAAAGTTTCGCTTTTGCATCTTCGATAGAAATTGTCAGGTCATGTAAATTACAATCCACTAAAATAGGACTAACATTATAGTAGTATAAAATTTCTGCCGTTGATGCAAATGTCATTGTTGGAACTAAAACATAATCCCCAGGTTGTACTCGACTTACTAAAACCGATAAATGAAGTGCAGCAGTAGCAGAATTGACAGCTACACAGTATTTAACACCAATATATTTTGAAAACAATCGTTCAAACTCTTTTCCCCATTTACCAGTCGTTAACCAACCGGAATTTAAAACAGAATTTACATTACAAACCTCTTGTTCTGCTAAATAAGGTTTAAAAAAAGGAACATTCATAATAAATTACTTTTTTAAATATCCTATTCTATGTGTATTAAATAACTTCAATGCATTTAAAATTTTTATCAAAATTGGTACTCCATCCAAACATCTTGCAATGGGGGGGCCAAGGTAACACTATTAAATTTAAACACTTTCCATGGAAGAGCACCAATTAACGGCTTCAAAGAAATTCCCTTTACATCTTTATTCTTAGGATTATCATAAACAAAATCATAAAGCAAAACAATTCCACCTTCATTCAATAAATCGTAAGCATATTTTATACATGCACACCGAAAGTTAATATCTAAAATAGAAGAAAGAACCGTTGAAAAAATGATAACATCAAATTTCTCGTTATATTTACAATCAAGAAAATTACCTGACTGTAATTTTACTTCTTTTGGTAATCGTTTTTTTGCCTTATTCAAAGAAGGCAAAAAAATATCATTCCCATACAAATTTTCAGCTTGAACTCCCCAAGAAATTAACGTACATAAATTAGTACCTGTTCCACACCCCACTTCTAAATACTTTTTTGCAATAAAATTACATCCAAAATTATCTGACAATATTTTTAAAATATACTTTGACTTTTCTAGACTAGCCAAATAACAAGATGGTGTCGCCATATTATAAATAGAACTATTATCTTTAGATGCACGCTTATGATACCGAGAAACAATTTCTTCAGCTTCTTTATCAAAAATTTTCTTTTCCATAAATTTTTACCACTTTCTACTTTCTTTATAAGTTAAATACAATGTACATGGAACAATAATTAAAAAACCAAGACAAGTAGAGGTAGTAGGTTTTTCTGAAAAAAATACAAAACCAAACAAAGCTGACACCAAAAAATCACAATAACGAAATGGAGCTAAAGCTGAAGCATCCATATATGTAAAAGCCTTTAATAAGCAATAAAATATTAAATTAGCCCCTATTCCTAGTGTAACCAAAAGCCATAAATTATCCCAAAAAGCAAATGAATAATGGCCTACTGCAGGATACGCACTCAATATACATGTAAAAAATGCTGTGTAAAAAAGCATATTCAACATAGATTCTTTACACACATATTTTTTATTAAAAACATCTAAAAGCGCAAACAAAAATGATGACACTAAAATCAAACAAGAACGTTTATCAAAACTCATATCGCCTGGATTCAAAACAACCAGAACACCAATAAAACCTACAACAGTTGTTATCCAACGATCACAATTTACCTGCTCCTTAAGAATAGGTATCGAAAGAATAAGGGTAAAAAACGGAATAGAATAGTTTAAGGCAATGGCCGTTGTAATTGGAACAAGCAACAATCCATAACACCATAATACCATTCCTGAAAACAACAAAATTCCTCGAAATAAATGTATCTTAAAAAAAGGTGTTAAAGAAAAACCTTTTTTTATCCACCCCATCACTAAGAAAGGCAACAGTACTAAAGCACCTAACAAAAATCTAAAAAATGTTATTTCTTCACCCGTCAAAGATTCTCCAAGTTTCTTCTGAATAACATCCAATCCAACACCTACAACTAAGCTTGATATAAACCAAAAGATACCTTTCACAAATTTCATGGTAATAACAATGCAGTCATCAAAAAAAAATTGCGAGCTTTTTTTATACATGTTTTACACAATTAAAATTTTAACACTCAATCTAATTTTAAACTTATAAACTTTAAATAACCAATCATTTTAAATTATCTTATCCCTCTTTTATAAATTTTAAAACTACAAAGAATTTAAAACAAAAACATACACCTAAACCGCAAAATATTAAACTTTATACTTGCCAATAGAATATTTTAGTTTTTTTATAAGAATGTATTTTATAAATATGAACGAAAACGAAAATAAGGAAAAAATTTCAGTATTAAAATTGACCTGGCGTGATGCAGATCAATTAAAGAATTTTACAACAGAAACTGGTAAAATTTTGCCACGTAAAATTACGCGCTTAACGGCTATGGAACAACGCCATCTGACGAAGATTGTAAAGCAAGCTCGTAATTTTTTATTAATGCCATAGAAGGCATTTCAAAATGACAGCGGTCGTTGGTAAATCGGCCGAAGAAGCGGTCAAGTGGTTAAAAGTTGGTGAGCCGGTTGCTCTACCAACTGAAACTGTTTATGGATTAGCTGCTCCATTAACAGAGATAAATATAATAAAAAAAATTTATTCACTCAAACAACGTCCATCTAATAATCCGTTAATTGTTCATGTATTAGGATTAGAAGATTTTAAACAAGTTGCTTATGTTTCTGATTTAGCAAAATCTTTAGTAGAAAAATTTTGGCCTGGACCATTAACAATAATTTTACCTAAAAAATCAATCGTTCCTGATATTGTAACTGCAGGTCAACAAACAGTAGCCGTACGATCCCCACAAGCTTTATTATTTCGTAAGGTTATTAAAATCTTAGGGATTCCATTAGTAGCTCCAAGTGCCAACAAATTTCAGCATGTTAGCCCAACCACTGCTCAACATGTACTTCAAGATATGGGTGACGTGCTTTCATACATTTTGGACGGCGGTCCATGTACATTTGGTTTAGAATCAACTATTTTATCGCTCATCAATGAACAAGAACCAACGCTATTGCGTTTTGGCCCTATCACTCAAGAGCAACTAGAAAACGCTTTAGGTAAGCCCATAAAAATAGGTGGACATTCTATTCAAAGCCAAGAACCACATCTATCTCCAGGACTCTACAAAAAACACTATAGTCCTAAAACACCGCTCTATTTAGTTCAAAACTTAAATTATTACCAACCAAACGATAAACTAAAAGAAATTTTCAATAACAATTCTGCGCACATTTATTTATTTTCTCCTCAAAAAAAACTTAATAAAAATGAGTTTATTTTAAGCAAAAGTTATCAATTACAAGAAGCTGCAGCAAATCTTTTTTCATTATTACAAAAAATCGATTTAATGAATTTTTCATCTATTTGGATTGAAAAAGCCCCTTCGGAAGGCCTAGGAAATGCAATTAATGAC
>CAKUXH010000084.1 GCA_934700265.1 uncultured Opitutales bacterium | reverse complement strand
TTTTTGTCACAACTGTCACAAATTGTCACATTTTATTTTGTGACAGTGTTTTGTTAGTATTTATGCAGGACGGAAGGCGTTTTTGATGATTGTCACAGTTGTCACAAAGGAAGTAAACGCAACAACCGATTGTAGAAATTTCACTACGGAAAATTTTAGGATGCTCATCTAGCCCAAGATATTCTTAAGGCGACATTTTCTGGAATCTACAACCTTATTCATAAGATCTCAAAAAAATTTTGTCGTTTTTCAAAAGTAACATCCAAAACCTACCACCCTGGATATATTTTGATAAAATTTTATCTGAAAGATTGCAATAAGGTTGCAACAAAGATAATACACAAAAAAACCAACTTACGCTATCCCGCATAAACATTGGGTGCAGGGCTTGGATTTGAACCAAGGACCTTCAGGTTATGAGACCGATGCAGTTGCTTAACCACTTGTTTCTAGATGTCTCTGTATGTTTCAATTAGGCCAGTGTTTATGCTTCATGTAAAACCTTTTCTTAAAAAATGTAACATCCTGAAACTTCCAGGATAATTTGAAACAAAAACCAACAAATCCACCAACACAAAGTGTAAAGCAGGTGAGGCTTGGATTGGGACTTCGGAGAGAGTGGCCTATCTTCAAATTGGATTTTGAAACTATCAATGGTGAAACGATAATTCCGAGGCTTTTAAAACACGTCTCCCAATATCCTTATTTTTATGCGAAATCGGCCGGGTTGCGAAATGAGGCAATTTATCGTACTAAAGACCGCATAAATATTGAGTTTGGTAAAATGTCATCGCCCGGCAAGTCGATTGCGAAATGATGCGAAATGAGGTTACGTAATTCTAATTTTGGAGTTACATAAAAATCACGATAAAGCTTGCTTTTTTCTTAAATGAGTTCACCTTTTACATAGAAAGGATATTTATTATGAAGCAGTGTTTATTTATTGTTGGTTTTTTTATTACAAGTGTAATCAACTCAAAAGCGGATGTTTTTCTCATAGAAGGGGAAAACACTGACGATATAGCGCGTGTAGCAAATACTTTTATTTGTTTTTACACTCAAAACGAAGAAAAATTGTCAGAATTAAAGGAATGTGGCTTTGATAAAAAGTTGTGTGAGGAATTTATCGCTACCTTTAGAACTCTTCACCCCGAAAACCCCTTGTGTCACATTGAGGGGAAGAAACAAGCTTTAAAGAGTTGCTTTTCCTTAGGGCAATACCTCAAAAATAAACCAGATTTAATAAAGGGAGTCATTGGAGGGAAAAATTATAACTTGTTTACCTGGGGTGTGTTTTATACGTATTTTTTATTGAAAGCACTATAGTGAAAAGCTACATCGTATCGTGTCTTATTATCCTGACGAACTTATCCGTCTTCTGTGATGAGTTTTGGATCTTCAATGTGGGCCAAGGGAATTGTCAGTTAGCAGTTTATGAAAAAGAACGTATTGGTATTTTGTATGATTGTGGTAGCAGTTCGTGGAAAACTTGTACAAAGCTTTCGGCTTTACATGCAGAAAAATATGAATTGTTTTTTCAAAAAAAAGATAAGGCAGGTTCTCCAAACAAAACATCTGGTCAACCGGCCCCTTTGGATGTTTTTTCCATATTAGAAGAGGAAGGTAACACTCCTGAAGAGATTCTTAGTGATGGTTCTGTGGGTAGTTCCTTTAGTCAAGACGATAAGAGTGATATCGATGATATTGATTTAAATTCTATCTTAAAAAAATTGAATCATGTTTTTATCATTCTCTCCCACCCTGATCGAGATCATATAAATCTGGTTAATACGGAGAACATCCCCGACGGGATTCCTATGACATTCTTGTGTGAGGGGGATTGGTTCGGGCAAAAGAATAAAAAAGGCGACAGATTGACGGAGGATGTTTGTGCTGTTTTACCGAATAAAATGTGTCCTGAGAATCCTATGTTTAGGAACCCTATTTGCGCATTTTCTTCCAATTCGACAAATGCATTATCCTATACATTGGCTGAAAATCCAATATTCAACAATAAATTTTTTGTTTGTGTCGATCCTCTGGGTTATAAGGGGATATCTGCGAATATTGATTGTGCAATATGTTTAGCGGAGGAACTCGCAAAAAAATCTGTTTCACCTTGGTTATGTGGTGTTTTCCGTTACAGCAACAGAGTGGGGCAGATTTTAATGCCTATGACTATGCCATGTGACGCATTTTCCTTCAGCTACAAAATAGCAATAGTGCCTCCCAGACCACCGGCATCCTCGGAACCATTGATAAGGGTGACAATGCCATCTCCTCCAGAAAACATGTTTACTTTTAAATTTTTCACCTTGACAACCGAATAAACCTTTAACCATAGTAAACCTATGAATAAGTTTTTGTATTTAGTTTTCGTACTGGAATCCGTTGTTTCCATGAATTGCTTTGGCGCTTCTGCTGTTGTTAATATTCACAATGCCTTAACTGAAAAAGTTGTACTAGTACCGCAAGAAAGTACACGTACATATTTTGAGGAACAAGAAATTATCCGAGGAGAAGATAAGCTTTTGGAAGTTAACATAGCAGATTTCGAACCAGCAGACAGCCCAGAAAAAGCGCAAATATTGTCCCGAATAAATGTTCTTGTAAAAACTGAAATAGTAGGTGCTATATGGCTTATTCAAGGGGTGTCGCCTGATCCTCTCTTTTGCTTCGGTAATTCAGAAGATGATTTAGATTATGAGTTGCGTACTCAACCTCAACGTTTTGGTGGTGGATCAACAACCATCGAAATTGTGCGTAAAGAAGGTCGTTAATCTCTGTACTTTAAAATCACCCCTTGCTTTGGTGGAATTCCTTAAAAAATCACCAAAGCCTTTTCCGTTTTTATCGAAAACGCTTACGAAAATCGACAAACGGGTTTTAATCTGCTAGGAAGGTGGTTAAAAACCATCAAAGTATTTCTGTTCAAAAATCTTGGGAAATTTTAGGCCAAGGACCGATCGTTGATAATCCATCAAGTATTCTACTAGTACAATGTAGATGTCGTCTTTGTGCGTGTACGCGATATCACCTAAACTGGTTAGGGTTGTTTTGTGGATTTTAGTCACAATAATACGGCAAGCAAACACTTGGTGCATATCATTTTGCGTAAAACGAAACAATTTATCGCCCTAGACTCCGCATAAATACTGAGCTCGAACAAATACCATCACCCGGCAGTAAATAAATTACGAAATTATTTAGAATGGGGGAAAGGGAATAAGGTAAACGATGAGGCAATGCTGATTAGTCAGTCCTTGTGTGTTTTTTGTCAGGTTGTGGATTTCGAGAATTAAACTCATACCACGGAGTTTCCGCATTTGTTGGATTTAATATAAACAATTTCCCCTCTTTAGTAATTTTTACCGCTTAAAAACCGGCTGGAGCGGCACCTGTTAGAAAAATTGGTTTTTTGGTTGTAGTGAATTGAATCATATTTTTCGGTAACCCATCACGACAATAGAGGAAAGGATGTTCAAACACACGGGGATGTCTCGGCGCCATTTCTAAAGTGCTGGCTTTAGGTAAACCGTGAGGGCCAAAAAGGCTACTGCTTACCAGGTAAATTTTGGAGCGAGAACTAGCAAATGGTGAAAAATACCCCAAAAAATTTTGAGACGCTTCTGTAGTAGTACCATGATTGGGGTAAAACAACGACATCTGATGAACGAAAAGCATGCCGAATTTTTAAAACATTGACTAAATGTCGCGAAAGTTTTTCTTTTTGCGCTTCAGCAGATACGGAAGTGGGAGTTTCCCATCCATTCTCCTTTGCAAAAGAAGCGTATAAACCTAAAGAATTTGATGTTTTGCAACGGCCTGCTAATTCATCATATAAATCCCAATATCGATTCCAGTAGTCTGGCGCCACACTCACTCCAGGATTATTAATATCAGATTTCAATATTTT
>CAKUXH010000083.1 GCA_934700265.1 uncultured Opitutales bacterium | reverse complement strand
GCGTAAATCCTTTTACCCTTTGACGTTTGTGAAAATATAGCATATAAAAATTATATAAAAACTAACGAACAAATACAAATATTTTTTACTTACTAATGAAACGATTTTAATTTTTTTTGCACAAGTATCTGATATTTCCCAGAAGAATGTAAGATGTTATAGGTTTTACCGATAGAAAAGATCTCTGTAGACTGCAAATGTTTTCCGTTTGAATTCAAAGGAAATAAAAGGCCTCTACCCAGTTGTTTTGTTAATGATAACACATCCAATCGCTTCGCTAAACAACCTAAAGCTTTCGTCTTTTCTATCGTATTCCTCAAGTAACAATCCTTTAAACGAGAAGAAGCATGTACAAGTAAGGTACGACAATGAGAAATTTTCCATTGTACAGGTGTATGCTTTAATGCAATCATTTGCTTCGCTAAAGATATTTTTTTTAAATTTACCATCTGCTGAATTTTCAAGTTTAAACTTTTTACAACAGTATCCAACAAACTTTGTTTTTCTTGAGTAAGTTTCCTAGGAGATTGAGCAAAAAATCGCTGCTGAAGTAACTGCAGTCTTTGCCGATAATCTTGTAAATGCATTCGAGATAAATTTCGAAGTTGAGTTTTCGCATAAACAAACGCGTCCTTTGCTTGAAGATAATTATTAGCAATAATTTCAGCAGCAGCTGTTGGCGTTTCTGCACGAAAATCAGCAACAAAATCGCATAAAGTATGATCGATCTCATGACCTATTCCAGTCATCAATGGTTTTGTCCGTTTAGCAAGAAAGCGTATCAAACCTTCATCATTAAAACAATTTAAATCTTCAAAACTACCACCACCACGAATGATAACGACAAGATCAATTGTAGTAATTTTACAAAGATGATTAAAAGCTTTTTTAATCATTTGCGGTGCAAAACTTCCCTGAACGAGGCTGGGCGAAAGCGTAACTTTCCCTTGCCAACCTTTTCGTTGAAGTATCCTTAAAAAATCTTGGAGTGCAGCTGCATTTGACGATGTAATAATTCCGATATGATAAGGCAAATAAGGAATTGCCATCTTTCTCTCATGAGCAAACAAACCTTCCTCTCTCAATTTTTCTTTAAGAACTTCAAACTTTTGCTGAAGCACACCAATGCCCAATTTCCGAATATTTTTTGCAATAATTTGATAACGACCTGAAGCTATATAAAGATCTAAACGTCCTTCAATAATAACCGCTTCCCCCTCCTTTAAAGAAGATTCTAACTTAAAAAGAACGACAGAAATTTGACTTACAGAATCTTTTAAAGTAAAATATGTAATTCCATTGGATATTCTAAGGTTTGAAATTTCTCCATAAACAGCTACAAATGGAAAAGAATCTTTAATTAGCTGTTTTATACATACCGACAATTCTTGAACGGAAAGCAAACCTTTAACGAATGGACTTAGCATGTCGGATGTTTTAATTTTTTAAAATAAAAACGAAAACCTTTATAGGTAAGATAAATCGCTAATAATATAAAACATGCAAATGTAATTCCCCATTGATTGGAAATAATAGAACTTCCGCTACAGATAAAACCAACTGCCCATAAAGTCTGAAAACCCCAACTAATACTCAGATAATGCCAAAAATTAATATTGTTTAATGTCGATAAAATATAACATTGTGCTACATAAGGCAGCTGAGGTATCAACTGTATAAGGAAAACCATCTTTAAACTACCATTTTGTTGCATACAGGAAAGATCTGGCAATTTCGTTCTTCGAAAAATAAGATTAAATAGAAGTTTATTTAAACATTTCCGATAAAACACATACGAAAAAATAAGATTAAAACCTATACAAATAAAGCTAATGATGAGACCTATCTTTATTCCCCATAAAGCCCCAGCCAAAATCAACAATGGAGAAATTGGTAAACCAAATGTTGGTAAAAATAATAACGAAAAAACAACATACCACGCATGCTGTTCAATATAACTGTAAAAACTTGCAAGAGCCTCTTGTAAAATCTTCAAACAGTCGGTTGTTTTCGTCAAATAAATCAAAACACCAACTTGAACAATTCCTATAAAAACAAGAAGACTTACGAAAGCAACAGAACCATTTTTGGTTTGTCGTAAACAATAAGTCTTTTTCATTTTAATGTCTTACAATGACCAAGTACGCTTCCGGTGACGTGTGGATTTAGAACGCTTCCGGCGCTTGTGCTTGTTCATTTTTAAAATACGTTTTTTCTTTAGGTTTCCCATAATAAATTCTTTATATAATAACCAAAGCAAATTGTTAAAAATAAGTAAAGCTTATTGTTAAAAAATTTTACAAAAGCTCCTCATCAAAACTTTCATCATCAAATTTAGCATTTTCTTTAGATAAATCTTTAAAATATTGCTCTACAATTTCTACTTTTTTCTGCTTATCTGACAATACCCCCTTTAGATACACCCACTCTTTACCCTTTAATCTTTTAGGGAATTTATAACTTTCTTGACTTTCTTTTTTAGGTTTAGTTATTTCATCACAATTACTAGACTTACTGATATTTTCTTTCTTATACTTAAGAATATCTCTTATCAATAAATTGCGATCAATGCATTCATCTTGCTGTTTTATACGTTCATTCTGTTGATCAATCTGATCTTTTTGTTGATCAATCTGGTCTTTCAATTCTTTATTTTCCTTGACATAATTTTTTCTCATAACCTCTTCTTCTAGAGCTCTATTGCTAGTTAATATGCTTATATTATAATTGCGTATTTCAGAATTCAATTCTTTCAAAATCCGTATAGAATTCTTAACAAAAGATTCTATCGCAAAAGCCTCCTGAATTTCATAATTTCCATTCTGAACAAAAGCACAATCTCTATCGACAAACAATCTACGGCTTGCTTAAACTATTTCCCTAAAAGTTTTAATTTTTACACATGTTTCAACTAAAACAACAAGACAAAATGTACAAACATAATTAACGATAAAACTAATCTATTTACCCCAAAGATATCTTTAGGACAGCCAACCGTAAATCCCAACACTTATTGGTATAAAAAGTGATACAATTCCTTGAACAATAAACCTTAAAAACGTCCTAAACATAGGAACATTAATAAGGATTAAAATAATCCAAAAACCCCAATTCTCCAAAAATAAGATTACCGGTTGAGACAATTTCAACGTGTACTTAAAGAAATAAAAACCATCCAACCCAGGGAAAGGGAGCAAATTGAAGGCAATTAAAAAAGCATTAAGCTCTAAAAGACTATAACCTAGCATGGCATAACGATCTCCACACCCCAGAATAACCGAGGCAATCAAACACAAAAACAAATTTCCAATTATACCTGCACCCTCTGCCAACATCGTGTACAATTCAGGTCGTTTAAATTTAGAAGGTTCTATCGGTACTTGACGTCCCCAGCCGAACAAAATTCCCGAGGAAGCAAAAATGCAAATCAACGGAAACAAAATCGTTCCAAAAATATCCACATGCGCCAAAGGATTTAAGGTAACCCGACCATCTTGATAGGCCGTATCATCCCCCAATTTATAAGCTATAAAAGCATGTGCCCATTCGTGAACTGTCAAGCTTATCAGCAACAAAAAAAACCAAAGCAAATTCCTAGCGATTAAAGAAACTTCCATAATTCTTTCTAAATGCAGGTTGATCTAATATAACCTGACCAATGATCCATTGTTGCAGTTTAGACCTTTTAGGGTCAATATTTTTTTGCATAACATTTTCGGAAGAACTTGCCGAAATAATTTTTGGCAAAGGTAACTCAACATTCTCTGATGGAGCTTTTTCTGTAATATCGTCCCACTTAGGTAAATGTTTATAAGCTGAAAAATTTCGTTTAACAGGCTTCAAAGTTTGAACAGATTGAGTTTCATGCACATGTAAATTAGGAGCATTTCGTTGACGTTTTAAGGCCTCTATTCGCCTACGTGCTTCAATGACATCTGGCGAATCACACGTTTCCTCTTCATCTATCGTTTTTTTCTTCCTACCAAAAAGCGTAAGAAGTAAAACGACAATATAAGCTATGATG
>CAKUXH010000082.1 GCA_934700265.1 uncultured Opitutales bacterium | reverse complement strand
ATGAGAAAATATATGTTTTTGGCTCAATTTTAAAGAAAGAACACTATGTAAATGACATTGATTTGCTTTTTGTTTACTTAGAAGAATTTGATAATATGGTTGAGTGTTCAAATGCATTAGCAGAATTAATAGAGCAGTATTTGCAGAAACCGGTTGATTTGACAGTGCTAAGTAAAACTGAATTGAAGGAAACCAGTTTTTTAAGACGACTAAACAACAATTACATAAGAATTATTTAGGATAGCAGAAGAGTTAAGAACCAAAGATTTTTATAAATACGAAAGGGGTTATTTTATGAAATATGTACGAAATTGGTTATATTTAAATTTTTGTATAATTATGGTATTGGGATTTGTGCTCCATCATGATTTCTTTTCTGCGCCATTTTTTTGGTGCAGAATTTTGTGGGTACTTTTGGGAAGCTTCATCA
Organism: uncultured Opitutales bacterium; assembly: GCA_934700265.1. Lineage (GTDB taxonomy): Bacteria > Verrucomicrobiota > Verrucomicrobiia > Opitutales > UBA9783 > UBA1183. The sequence continues at coordinate 3,747 of CAKUXH010000082.1, read as the reverse complement.
CTGCCTTTTTGTGTAGTTTTGTAAGATATAAATTAGAGAAAACGAAATCGCTAGAAAATTTTGAAAATTGCTTTTGTGAGTTAACTCATTACATAAATAACATTAAATACGAATCATCTGTTGAGGAGTATTTAGGGTGGTACAGAATTAATTCTTGTTTAGTAGAAAAACTAGAACAAAGTTATTCTCAGATTGGTTATCTATGGGGATGTTTTGATATTTTTATGCGTAAAGAATATTTTAAAGAAATCGTTGAATATTGTTATTATTTTATGAAAGCTGTTGAGAAAGATTTTGAGTTATTGGAAAAGACAGGTGGTGAAAGTGACAGGAAAACTGTTGCAGATAAAATATTTTTAAAGATGAGGGAGGGGGAAACGGGCCAGGAGTATATTGGAAATAAGTTGGGTCAGACATTGGTTACGCAAATGAAGATAGTAACGAAAATTTGTAGTGGAAAATATAGACGCATAGAATCTTTTCACGAATTATATGCTCCGATAGATGTAATGCAAAATTTGTCAAAAGACGAAGAGAAGATTGTTTGTAAATGGATAAAAAAATTTAATGAAACTTCTTACGAAATTAATGGGATTTCAGCAGATGAAGAAAGCTTGAGGTCTTTAAAACAGAACAATTACATAAAAGGGTATCAAGAATATAAGGAAGGAAAATATAAGGTAACGGGAAATAAGATGTTACCTTTATATATGGAAATAAAGAAAAAAGAGCGTTATGTAGATGCGAAAAAACATCGGGATTTTATATTTTCGTTGTTTTCAATTGTGATATGCTGTATTTCTTTAATAGAATTCATTGTATCTTTTGTTGAAAAAGGGCTATGTATACCTCAATATATTTCTGATAAAGTGGATATTGGCATTTCAGTACTAGCAATGATTTCGTTGTTTGTTGTTGATGTGCGTTGTGAAAGGATATGGACTAGAGCGAGTAAGAAAGTGTTTAAAGGAATTAATAAACTTGATGAATTGTGTGTGGGATTATCAATTGTGTTATTTGTTGGAACAGATTTTATGATGAAATTTTTCAGCGTCGAAGTGTTGTTTATAATGCTATTAGTAATAGTATTTTTTATAGTGTGTGGATTTTATGGTGTTTACAAGAGTTTTCAGGATGAGATGTAAATATCAATAATACTTGTCGAATAGCTGTTGTAGCCATGCTTATTTATTGTAAAATAAAGTGAATGATGTTATACTTTAAACAATTCAAAATTATAAAACAAAGGCGAGGAGGAAAAATATAGTGGCGAAGAAAAGCAATGCAAATATAGGTTTTGAAAGTCAAATATGGGATGCAGCATGTGTTTTGTGGGGACATATTCCAGCTTCGGAATATCGAAAGGTTATAATAGGCTTGATTTTTTTGAGATATATTTCAGCGGCCTTTGATAAACGTCGTCAAGAACTTTTGGACGAAGGTGAAGGATTTGAAGATGATATAGATGCCTATACAATGGAAAATGTCTTTTTTGTTCCAGAAGAGGCAAGATGGAACACAATTGCAGATGCGGCACATACTCCAGAGATTGGGATAGTGTTGGACAATGCTATGAAAGCTATAGAGGCAGATAATAAAAAACTAAAAAATGTTCTTCCTAAAAATTATGCAAATCCGGATTTGGACAAGCAGGTGCTTGGTGATGTTGTAGATATTTTTACTAATAGTATTGATATGTCTAAAACGGGAATAGATGAGGATTTATTAGGACGGACATATGAATATTTTATTGCGCGTTTTGCTGAAAAAGAAGGTGCAGGTGGTGGAGAATTTTATACACCATCAAGTGTTGTAAGAACTTTAGTTGAGATTCTTAAACCGTATGAAAATTGTAGAGTTTATGACCCAGCATGCGGTTCAGGTGGTATGTTTGTTCAAAGTGCAAAATTCATAGAGGCTCATAATGGAAACCGTAGTGCAATTTCAGTATATGGACAAGAGGCAAATGCTGATACTTGGAAAATGGCCAAAATGAATATGGCAATTCGAGGTATTGACGCGGATTTTGGACCTTATCAAGCAGATACATTCACTAAGGATTTACATTCTACGCTTAAAGCGGATTTTATTTTAGCAAATCCACCTTTTAACTATCATCCATGGAATCAGGAGAAGTTATTATCAGATGGTCGTTGGAAATACGGAGTCCCTCCAGCGAGTAATGCAAACTATGCATGGATACAGCATATGATTTATCATCTTTCACCTAATGGAAAAATTGGTCTTGTCCTTGCCAATGGTGCTTTATCATCCCAAACAGGTGGGGAAGGTGAAATTAGGAAGAATATTATTTTGGATGACCTTGTAGAGGGAATCGTTGCTTTACCAACGCAGTTATTTTATAGTGTGACGATTCCGGTTACTCTTTGGTTTATCAGTAAAAACAAGAGCCAAAAAGGAAAAACCTTATTTGTTGATGCACGTAAAATGGGTCATATGGTAGATCGTAAGCACCGAGATTTTACAGACGAGGATATTCAAAAACTGGCAGATACTTTTTCACAGTTTCAGAATGGAACACTTGAAGAAGTTAAGGGCTTTTGTGCAATAGCAGACACTCAGGAGATTGAGAAACAGGATTTTATTCTGACACCGGGAAGGTATGTAGGAATTGAAGAAGTGGAAGACGATGGTGAACCTTTTGAGGAAAAAATGGCTCGCCTTACATCGGAACTTTCTGATATGTTTGAAAAGTCGCATCAACTAGAGGACGAAATTCGTAAGAAATTGGGGGCGATTGGATATGAGGTGTAAACTATCAGACATATGTAGTTATCGTAAAGGGAAAATAGAGGTAAAGCGGTTAAATAATATTACATATATTTCAACTGAAAATATGTTACCGAATAAAGGAGGGATAACAGAAGCGAGTTCGTTGCCAAGTATTGTATTAACACAAGAATATAGGAAAGGAGATGTTCTTGTTTCGAATATTCGTCCGTATTTCAAAAAAATTTGGCAAGCAAAATATGATGGTGGTTGCTCAAATGACGTGTTGGTTTTTACGCCGAATCCAATGACGGACAAGGATTTTTTGTATTATGTACTTGCAAATGACGAATTTTTTTTGTATTCAATGGCAACATCAAAAGGAACAAAAATGCCACGAGGAGATAAAGACTCAATTATGCAGTACGAGATTCCGGACATTGGATTGGATAGACAAAGAAAGATTGCGAGTGTGCTAAAGTCCTTGGATGATAAGATTCAACTAAATATTGCGATAAACAATAATTTAGAGCAGCAAGCCTTAGCTATTTTTCGTCAGTATTTCATGGATTTTGCGCCATATGGTGAAGCGGTTGCTTCTGACTGGACGGAAGTATCGCTTGACGATGTATGTATTCGAATTACAGATGGTTCACACTATAGTCCTGCGGATTCTCCCGATTCTCCGTATCCTATGTATTCGGTTAAGGATATGGAGACATATGGCTTCAATTCATCGACCTGTAAGCACATTACAGAAGAAGAATTCTGTAAAATGCAAAAAGGTGATTGTGTTCCTTTGCTTAACGACATCTTAGTCGCAAAAGATGGTAGCTACCTAAAAGAGATATTCATCTGCTCTGAGGAAAAAGATGAAGCAATTCTGTCTTCCATCGCAATATTTAGACCTGACACAACTGTTATCATTCCAGAAATTTTACTTTATCTTCTTAAGCAGCCTTCTGTTAGAAAGGATGTAGGAGACAACTATGTTTCAGGCTCTGCATTGCCTAGGAT
>CAKUXH010000081.1 GCA_934700265.1 uncultured Opitutales bacterium | reverse complement strand
GGCAATTCCACAGGGGCATAGTTCTAATGGTAGAACAGCGGTCTCCAAAACCGACGGTTGAGAGTTCGAGCCTTTCTGCCCCTGCCACTTCCTCAAAAAATCTCTAAAATTCATCCTGAAATAGACTTTGTTTTTTTGTCAAATAACCTTTTGATATACAAAATTTTTCTTTCGATTTTTTAATTTGTCATGTTTTTTCATATTTAGTCTTTTTTTTTGCATTTACATAAGTGGATCACCCAAAAGGTGATCCTCTAAAAGGTGATCCTCTGCTTTGTTGCTTTGATAGTTTTGTGTTAATTTGAATTCCGACATACTATATATACTGTAATACTGTTTAAAATACTGAATATATAAATATATAAGAGCCGACCATTAGATCGATTTGTTTAAAAGACCTTAAAACAGGAAACTCCCAAATGGCAATTAAAAATAAAGATGCAGTTGAATTTGTAAAACGCTGGATTGATAAAGGTGACGAAAAACAACACAGCCAACTATTTTGGACTGATCTTCTATCTAATGTACTTCATAGCACTGTAAATAACGAAACCGTTAAGTTTGAATACAGAGTTCAACTAGGACATCAATCTTACATTGACGTATATTTGCCAGACTCACGAGTTATCATTGAACAAAAGGGCAGTGATATTGATTTATTTAAGGCTGCCAAACAGTCAGATGGAACAGAACTAACACCATTTGAACAAGCTAAACGTTATAATTTTGAGTTACCATTCTCACAAAAGGCACGATGGATCGTTACCTGTAATTTCAAGACATTCTTAATCTACGACATGGATCAAGATCTAAAAGGCAAAGATCCTGTACGCATAGAATTAGAAGAACTACCTGAGAGGATCAATGAGCTTCAATTCTTAGCAACATTTAAGAATGACAAGATCATTGTAGAACAGGAACTATCAATTAAAGCTGGCGCTTTAATCGGTAAGTTGTACGATTGTTTAATCAAACAATACAAAGATCCTAAGGATGATAACACCTTAAAGAGTCTTAATAAGCTGTGCGTTCGCCTGGTATTCTGTTTATATGCAGAAGATGCAGGACTATTTGATCGCCATGATTGTCATATTTTTGGTAATTACATAAAAAACACAGAAACCAAGAACATCAGAAGAGCTTTAATTGACCTGTTTGAGGTTTTAAATCAGAAAGAAGATGAAAGAGATCCTTATTTAGATGAGGAATTAGCTAAATTTCCTTATGTAAATGGCAACCTGTTTAAGGTTGTAGATCCTCATACAGAGGAAATACCTAACTTTACAGACGAATTAAAAGAACTTTTAGTAACTGAGTGTTCAGAAAGTTTTGACTGGGCAAACATATCTCCTACAATTTTCGGTGCTGTATTTGAAAGTACCTTAAATCCTGAAACCAGACGTTCAGGTGGTATGCACTACACCTCAATACAGAACATCCACAAGGTTATTGATCCTCTGTTTTTAGATGAACTTAAAGCTGAATTTGAAGAAATCAAACAGTACAAAACAGATAAGAAGATCACCCAAGAATGCGATGCGTTCCAAAACAAATTAGCAACATTAAAATTCTTAGATCCTGCCTGTGGATCAGGTAACTTTCTAACAGAAACCTATATCTGTTTGAGAAAACTAGAAAATGAGGTGATCCTCTTCCGTTCTAAAGGCATGAGTTCACTTTCATTAGAAGAGTTAAACCCTGTAAAGGTAAGCATTCATCAGTTTTACGGCATCGAAATCAATGATTTTGCCTGTGCTGTTGCTACTACTGCTTTATGGATTGCTGAGTCTCAAATGCTCCATGAAACAGAAGAGATCATTCACCGTGACATAGATTTCCTACCATTAAAATCTAATTCAAACATCATCGAAGGTAATGCCTTACGCATGGATTGGAATGATGTTATTTCAGCATCAGAACTTAACTACATTATGGGTAATCCTCCTTTTATTGGTGCTCGCTTGATGAATTCAGAGCAAAAGGAAGAGGTTGATGAGTTATTCAACGGACTAAAAGGCAATGGAAACTTGGATTACGTAAGTTGCTGGTATAAAAAAAGCTCTCATTTCATTAAAAACACCAATATTGAGTGTGCTTTGGTGTCAACAAATTCTATTTGTCAAGGAATGCAAACCTCACTACTATGGAAGTCTCTCATAGAAGAAGGGATTAAAATCAATTTTGCACATACAACGTTTGTTTGGGATAGTGAAGCATCAATCAAGGCTCATGTTCATTGTGTTATTGTTGGTTATGGTTATCAAGAAAGGAAAATAAAGACAATTTATTCCTCAAAACAACCAAGAACAGTGGCAAACATAAATCCATACTTAATAGAAGCAGAAACTTGTTTTATTGAAGATAGGAAGAAACCTATATGCAAAGTGCCTCCAATGGTATTTGGAAGTATGCCAAATGATGGTGGTAATTTATTTTTGTCAGAAGAGGAAAAAATAGATTTAATCAAAAAAGATACTGCAAACAAGGATTTTATTCGTCCTTTTTTAGGTGCAGAGGAGTTTATAAACAATAAGAAGAGATATTGTTTATGGTTGCTAGATCAAGATCCTTCTAAAAGTCCTGAAATAATGGCTAGAATTAAAAAAGTAAGAGATTTAAGGCTGTCTAGTAAAAGAGCTGCAACACAAAAGTTAGCAAAGACTTCTGCTCTTTTTGGTGAAATTAGACAACCTGATACAGATTACCTTATTTTTCCAAGACATTCCTCTGAAAATAGAAAATACATTCCAATAGGTTTCATTTCCCCTTATGTAATTGCTGGAGATTCTTGTACTATTGTTCCGAATGCTACTCTATATCATTTTGGCATATTAACATCATCAGTGCACATGGCGTGGATGCGAGCTGTTGCTGGAAGGTTAAAGAGTGATTACAGATATTCAGCAAATGTTGTGTACAACAACTTTATATGGGCTGATGTAACTGACGAGCAAAAAGATAATATAAGCAAAACCGCAAATAATATTTTAACCATCAGAGATAAATATTTACAAAAAGGAAAAAGTCTTGCAGATATGTATGTTGAAAATCTTGAATTACTTTACACTGATTTACTAGATGCGCATCAAGCTAATGATAAGGCTGTACTAGCTCTGTATGGTTTTAAACCAGATGCTACAGAAGAGGAAATCGTTGCAAGACTAATGCAGATGTATGCCGAGAAGGTAAAAGAAAGTCTATAAAATCATGATTGTTGGAGAGCCATAACAAACCAATTACTGTGGCTCCCTCGACATAAAGACATAAATGATTTTACGGCAAAGAGTAATTTATACAATCTAAAATGATAAAGCTATGATTTTAGTCATAACATTCGTTTCACTTGGTACAATCAAATATATTGCAATATATTATAAATTATATATAATAAGATATATAGTAAATAAAAAAAAGGAATTTTGTTATGAATTTATTTAAATATACTCTTATTTTAGGAACTTCAGCATTATTATTTTCTAATGTAGCTAATGCTTACTTTACAGCTGAACACAGAACATTCTCTGGAAATGGTGATCCAAAAGTGGAAGAGTTAGTTAAAAAATGCCAAGCTATTGAAGACGAAAGATATAATTACTCTATTCAATATGGCAAGCTATATGACAAGATTGTAGCTGGTAAAACAAAATATAAAAATGTCAACGATTCTCCTGAATTAGAAGAGTTGGATAACAAAGGAAAAAACTTATTAAAGAAACTACGTGATATGCATTGTATTTAATAATTTTTTTTGTTTGAAAAAGTGCACATTTTGTGCACTTTTTTAATTAAAAGATCTTCAAATTGAAATAGGTGAAGATAATTACAGAACTAAATCGTTTGAGAATGCCCTCAACAAAAAAAGCGATGATTTAAGTCACCGCTTTTGTTATTTTTGATGCTTATCGACCAAATTTAAAGGCATTTCCTACTGTTTTAGCCACCTTTTGAACGCTTCTTTTTAAGGTTGAAGAGAAAAAATCGGCGATTTTTTCATAAATTTCACGTATAGAGCCTGATTGCGCAATACTTTCTGCTATTTCAGGGAACCCCTCATCGTCAATTCTGCCAACAAGCAATGCTAAGCCATCTTGATGTTCTCCAATCTGTGCAGATAGCTGCGCATTTTCATTTCTTAGTTGTTCATTATCTAAGGAAAGTTCACGAACGATTGGCAAATTCGTTAATTCTTCATTAGTCAACTCACGTTGTACGGTAACAGTTTTAATAGTTGGGAC
>CAKUXH010000080.1 GCA_934700265.1 uncultured Opitutales bacterium | reverse complement strand
CAATAAGTTGTTTTAGCGTTAGTGTGTTATTGTGCTGCGCGGCAGATGGGGGTACAAGAGTCTACTGAAGATAAAGTACGTTTTTTGTACCAAATTGAACGTATTTCTTCTTTAAAAATGAGAGCTTCCTGCAAGGACTATAGGACTCTTGTTCGTGGAACTACTAGGTATAACAGGGAGAAGATGGTGAAAAATTATGCATTTCGGAAGTTTGGATATTTGGATACCGACATTCAACCTAGGACGAAAAATTTTATGGATGTTAAGTATTGCAAATGAAGAAAACTTTGAACGCACCCACACTTTACAATTTGGTAGTATTTATACTTATTTTAAAAATAAAAAAGGAGAGCTGTATGATCCTTTACCGGAAGAAATATTTCCCGTGAATGAAACCATAGAAGCAGATGGAGCTTTATGGACCCAAGAGCGCTTTGAACGTTATACAATACCATATCGTTGTTATTGGCATGTGCTAACGGAAGATACTACAGATGAGTGCGATAAAGCTTATATAGAAAGGATTTTAGATGATAAAAGCGATGATAAAAAATTTTGTTTATAGGTTTTGGACAGATGATGATTGTCAAGGTGCCAAAATTACATATGAAACAGAAAATTATAGAAAGTCTTTATTTTGGTCAGGAGGAGCTAAGAATGAGATAGAAAGTTATGGCCAGGTACATGGTTAAATTTAAAAGATATGTTGGTTCCCGATGGACGCATTGTTTATGCAGATGTGGATTTTCCGTATGAATGGCATTTAAACAATCAATTTTTACAAGATAATGATAAAGAGTATACATATAAACTTTACGTTAGTGATGTCAATGAACCTGAGAATAATTTCGGTCATGAAGCTAAGTCTTTAGCGAGTTTTCAGCAAGGAACTGAAGGTTTTCTTTCGACGGGGAGTGATCCTAAAAACTTGTTTGGCATAAAAATGTAAAGAAATAGTAAGACGAACACACGGGGATTCCGTGGGTTTTGCGCTAGATGAAATATTGTTTGTTTACGGGATTTTTATAAGGAAAATTTTTGAAAGGCTTTTTTTAATTTTTTTCAAATTTTTTCCCTCGCAGTGGCATTGAAGAGTTTTGAGAGAGAATAAAAGGTCTTTTTAATCTCGTTAAATTAACAATGGATAATTTAATGTGGTTTGTTCTAGATTTTTGTGATGAATTTAATTATGGTGGTCGGAATAATTTTAAAAAAATAAATTTTCTATTTTTATTCATTGACATTTGTAAAATTATTTCTGATTATTTTTTACAGAGTTGCTCAGTAGCTCAGCGGTAGAGCAGGTGACTGTTAATCACTTGGTCGTAGGTTCGATCCCTACCTGAGCAGCCATTTTTATTGCTCGTCTTATGGAAAGATTTACTAGTCGATTTTTGATGGTTGTAGACGAGGTTTTTAAAGATTATCCAGCCTATGCAAAAGAGTCTTATTATTTTGTTTATGAGGCATTGAATTATGCTTCAAAAGTGCTTTCGAAGCAAGATGATCAGCATTTGTCAGGTATAGATTTGATGTATAATGGAATTGTTCCTCTTGCAAAGAATCGGTGGGGATGTTTAGCTGAATTTGTATTAGCTTATTGGGGTATTCATTCTGGAAAAGACTTGGGGAAAATTATTGAGTTACTGGTTAAGGTGGGAATATTTTATAAAAGTGAAAGCGATAATTTCGAGGATTTTTCGAAAATAGATATAAACACTTTGTTTAAAACATTATAAACAAAATGTTTTTTATTAGGATGAAAATTGTTACTACTTATTCGTCTTTTTGGCGTTCTTTAGCTTCACGTATCATTGTTTGTGTAAATCGACGAGAGCTTTCAACCATTTGATCAAAGATATATTTTGTGTTAGCATCTACGAGTTTTTTATGTGCTTCTTGAGCGGAAAGTTTTGCAAAATGGGTTGCATCTTCAGGGGAGATGTCCTCTTGTGGAGGGACTTGGGAAAGTGAATTTGTAGATATCGGGTGAATGGACATACTTATTCCTTGGTTGGTTCTTCTTTTGTTTTACTTTCTTCTTCTTTTGAAGGTTTAGAAAGCGTTAAAATATTGTTTGTTAGAATAAAGTTAATAGGACTTGTCATATTATCAATTATAGGTTTTATTTGAAGAAAAAGCAAATAAAATGATACAAGCATCTCATTTATTTTTTGAAATAGACGGTTCGTGGGTTTTTAAAAATGATTTTAGGCTGGAAAGTCCTGTGTATGAGTGGGTTTCTGGAATCTCAGTTGCTTTGGAAAAATTTTTTAAAGAGAATGGGGATAATGAGCATATTTTTTCTAAAATACCCTCACAGCTTTATATTCAAGGAGATGTTTATATTGGGAAAAATGTGCAATTACCACCATTTGGTTACATTATAGGGCCCGCATACATTGGGGATGATTGTGTGTTGCGTCCTGGGGTTTATATTCGAGGTAACGTGATCGCAGGTTGTGGATGTGTTTTAGGCAATTCTTGTGAGTTTAAAAATGCTTTATTGTTGGATCATGTGCAAGTGCCACATTTTAACTACGTGGGTGATTCTGTTTTGGGTTCTCATGCTCATTTAGGGGCTGGTTGTATTTTATCAAATCTTCGTTTTGATAAGCAGCCGGTTTGTATGCGCGATTTGAATGGAGTTAAATTTGCTACGGGGCTAAAAAAATTAGGTGGAATTTTAGGTGATTATGCAGAAGCAGGTTGTAATTCGGTATTGCAACCAGGGGCTTGTTTGTTACCTCATGCGAAAGTTTTTCCATGTGAATCCTTTAATGGGACGAGAAAGTGTATTTAATTTAAACATTTTTGATTTTTTTAATATTTTAGGTTGGGATTTATCGTTGCTCTTTGTAAAAAAATAAAAAAAAGCGTTGCCCCACCTAGGATAAATTGTTTAACCTGACATTTCATAAAGCTATGCCGGACTTAATACAAGATCATCCTATTGCTCAAAAATTGGATCAGTATTCGTTTGAAGAGTTGAACGAACATTTAGCGACCCATTTTGAGAAACTTGATCCTGCAAAGCTTGCTAGGACTTCTCCACACGAGATTGGATTATTTTTAGAGCGTTTGACCGTTGATGAACGGAGAATGTTTTTGCGCCGATTGTCGGAAGAAAGTGCTTCGGATATTTTGGCAGAAATGGATGCAGAAGATTCTGCTGAGGTTTTAAGTGCAATGCGTGAATTTCGAGCTGCGCGAATTATTGAGTTGTTGGATGCTGATGATGCTGCTGATTTAATAAGCAAGTTGGATGAAAAGGATAAAGTTCGTTTATTGTCTCGAATTAATCCTGAGTTAGCCTTTACGCTTCGTCGTTTGTTGAAGTACGATCCGAATACAGCTGGTGGGGTTATGAATCCTGAGGTGGCTATTTTACGCTCTAATTGGTCCTTGAATGAAGCACTTGAACATATTCGTAAAGATCGTAAAAAGGTAGAAAATTTATATAATTTGTATGTTTTGGACGATAAGAATAGGCTATTAGGGATTACTTCGTTGAAAAATTTGATTTTTTCAGATCCAAAAATGCTGGTTAGTGAGATCATGGAGGGACAGTTGCATGTTTGCTTGCCTGAAGTTGATAAAGAAACAGTGGCCAATACAATGGCAGAATATAACCTTTTTGAGGTTCCTGTAGTTGATGAAAAAAATCGTTTGTTGGGTGTTGTAACACACGATGATGTTTTGGATATCGTTCAGGCTGCTGCTACGGCTGACTTACAACAATTACATGGTGCTGGTGCTGATGAGAGTGTTCACGATACAATTTGGTACAGTTTAAAAAAGAGAAATCCTTGGTTGATTATAAATCTTGTGATGGCATTTTTTTCAGCATATGTTATTTCTAAATTTGGTGCAGAAATTGAAAAAATAAGTTGGATGGCAGCATTTATGACGGTAATTGCTAATTTGGGCGGTAATACAGGTGCACAAACCTTAGCTGTAGCTATTCGTGGACTTGCTTTGGGAGAATTTCAAAAAGGGGATGGATTTTTTGTTTGTTGTAAAGAGTTATTGAAAGGCTTTTTAAATGGCGTTTTTATTGGTTTTTTAGGAGGGTGTATTGCTTACATGATGATGAGCGATGTTCGAATGGGGGTAACTGTTTTTTTGGCGATGTCTCTAACCATGCTATTATCTGGGCTTGTTGCAGCTATTATACCCATTATTTTGAAGCATTTTAAGTTTGATCCAGCTCAAAGTTCGTACATATTTCTGACGGCATTTACAGATGTAGCTGG
>CAKUXH010000079.1 GCA_934700265.1 uncultured Opitutales bacterium | reverse complement strand
CTCATCAATCACTTCAAAAGCAACCGTATCGCCATTATTTAACACTGCATCCGATGGGATTTGGTAAATGAGTTCACAGTTTTCTAATCCCGAATTCATATGGCTACCTTCATAGCTCAAAGCACCCTTCGGCCAGAACTTACTCTTTTCGCTCCATACAGGAATAGTAAAAGTTTGCGTTGCTTCTAATCTTTGCCCGCCAGTCGTAGTTGCAACGCTTCCGTCAGCATGCTTTATCCACAATTTCATAGTAACATAGCGCTGTTTAGTGTCCGAAAGATTTTGAACAATGGTCCTAAGCTGAATTGTTTCGCCCGCCATACTCGTGTTGAATTTATTTTTATCAGTGCCACTTAGCAAAACACCTTTGCGATAATTTTCAAAATAATAATATCCGTTATATGTCGTATCTATAAAGTCTGATGGCTTAGAATACTGCCCGGTATATTTCTTGACTTCGGGGTCGGCAACATAGAGGCTCTTGCCGTCTATGAGCTGCGACATTCTCTTACTGCCTTGCAACTTACAAACTTCACAGAATTGATAGGTGGTGTCACGCATAAGGCATTCGTAGCTTGAGTTGTAAGCATTACCATAGCCTAACGCATTACAGGTGTAAGTTTTTCTGAAACCTAACAGCTGTTTCCACTTTACGTTGTTCGGATCGTGAGTGTGCGCCACATTTAATGATGTAAGATCTGTTTGTTGCGTAGTACTTGACATATATTCATCGCCAAGCTCTAGCAATCCGTGGCCAAGTTCGTGCGTGAAAGTCTTTTGCGCACGATCGCTATCAGCTGGAGTTACAAGATAATGAATACCTCTTTCATAATTTCTATGCGAGCCACCAAAATCTTGAGTTGTATTGACTAATATAGCAAACTGATTGATATATTCATGCACGTAATAAAATGGTTCATATTCGCTAAGAGGGCTATTATTACCTACCCAATAAGATGAATTTGGATCGACTTTTTTAGGAATATGCACATCGTGAATTTGCTCAAGAAATGCAGGTCCAATACAGCGTTCGAAAATATGGTTTTTACAAATACTCTTGCTTATTGCAATCATCGGACCACTATTTTTATCTATAACCACGTCGAAAAATGTACTACCACCACTGTTAAAGCTAGACTCTGAGACCGTGCAAAGTGCATAGACATTAAAGCGATCTGCATAACTACGATATGGCTCGTGCTGCATTGCGCCCTCCCACACCTTTTTGACGTCATTGACAAATTTTTGTTGCTGATTTTTGGTATATCCCTCTCCACAAATGAGAATTACCATATTCTCGGTGTCACTTCTTGTCTTTTGGATAGTATAGACAGGAATAGTAGGATTAGCATACTTGCCGTCGCTCGAATACCACTCGCCAAGTGTAAGATTTAGGCTTTGTTCGATGCTTATGTCCAACTCTTGATTTGGAGCCTTTTCCGGCTCGGCTACTGTATAGTCATCTTCTACCTTGTCAAGTGCAGAGCCAACATAAAGATTGCTCGCACTACCATCGATTGTATGAGTTTTCATTGCTTCGCCACCAAAAAAAGCAAGAATGAACATCATAGCAATTATTAAAGCAATATTTGCTTTTCCAAAATATTTTTTCATTATGTTCCACCTCATTTTGACTTTTTCATTAGTAAAATTTAAAAGATAGGTTTTTCATTGGCTAAAACCTAAACCGCTTTAAAGTTGTATATCTGTTCCTTATAAAAGCAAAATCGCACCGCCCCAAAGGGCAGACTTACGGCTTGCTTGCTAATGATTGTATAGTATGCATACTTATAGCAAAAAATCAAGACTGTTTGCCACACCTTTGCGTGAAATATGATTAACTTTTGATTAGTTCCTAAGTATAACAAAGGGTGTGGTTAATGTGTCCCCACATTCTAAAAGAATTTTTTTAGTGTAAATGTCAACTAAAAAATGTCGTTTGTCCTACAAAGAAAGAATATATCATCTGTGTTCGAAAGTCAACCAACAGCTGAAACAATAAACTTAACATTAGCTGTATTATCTAAAAGAAAATTTGACGCTGGTTCTTCAATTAAATACCAAAATAAGTATTATCAAGCTACAAACGCCACTCAAACTCAGATTATTTATTTTAGGAAAGGAACTGAAGCATTAGTTATTAAAACTTTTGATAATAGATTATTCGCTACTATTGAAGAAAAGATATATCTGTTAAAAAAATTACCTGAGCACAAAGAAATTTCTAATGAATTTGATAAGGCTGTAGAAAATAAGATACAAAAAATATATATTCCTCCAATAACTCATCCCTGGAAAAAATCTTTTTTCGATGCCTTCTTAGCAAAGCAAAAACACCGCCTTGAATACAATCAAAACGGGGCTAATGTTTAATCTATTTTAGGAACTTTTCAAAAGTCATTGACATAGAAAAATGCTTTTTTTATATTATACGCATTTATAAAATAAATATTTTTTTATTTATTATTTTTTATAAATAATAAAAAATTAAAATCCCAAAAATTGTTAAATTTTTTTCAAATATTTTAATTGACTTTAAAATGTCAATTTGATATATTTTACCCATAAGCTTTAAAGTTAGTTTTAACAAACTTTCTTAAAGCTAGGTTAGTCATTTCTAACCATAGAAAGGAGCCGATATGAAAAAATATCGTTTAACTATAATACTAGCACTAGTTCTTCTAGTATTAAGCCTTGTATCGATATCAATTGGAGCAGTTGATATTAAATTTAGTGATATATTTAAAGACCCTACAAAGCTTCGTCTTATTTTAGTATCACGTCTGCCAAGGCTACTTGCGATTTTATGTACCGGTGTGGGAATGTCAATTTCCGGTCTTATCATGCAAAAGCTATGCTCAAACAAATTTGTTTCGCCATCAACCGGAGCGACGATTAGTGGTGCGCAGCTAGGAATATTACTCGCCCTAATCATTATTCCAAGCTCTTCAATGCTTGTTCGTTCTCTCTTCGCCTTTGTTATATCATTACTCTCTACACTAGCCTTTGTCTTCTTTATTACAAGAATTAGGCTCAAGGATCCAGTAATGGTACCTCTTATTGGTATTATGCTTAGCAATATTATTTTAGGAATTACCAATTTTATCGCTTACAAGTTTGAAGCGACTCAAACTATTTCTTCCTATTTAACGGGATCATTTGCCGGCGTTGTCGCGGGCAAATACGAAATTGTTTATTTCGTTGTTCCCCTAATTGTTTTATCCTTCATTTTTGCTAATCATTTTAACATTGTTGGAATGGGTAAGGATTTTTCTAAAAATCTTGGGGTAAACTACAATGTTATCCTCATTTTAGGCCTTTGTATATGCTCACTAATTACCGCCTCAATTGTTGTAGTAGTCGGATCAATTTCCTATATTAGTCTTATTATTCCTAATATCATTGTAATGCTTAAGGGTGATAAGCTTAATGGAACCCTAGTAGATACAGCCTTACTTGGCTCAGTCTTTGTGCTTGCCTGTGATATCCTAGGAAGATTAATTATTATGCCATATGAGCTTCCAATTGATTTAATTGTAGGTATTATTGGTAGTATTTTATTTATCGCTTTAATTGTCTATAAAATGAAATATGGTAATAAAGCCTTAAATCTAAAGGAGGTAAAAAATGATGAAAAAGCCAATATCTAATCGAATCAAGCTTATCATTCTTGGACTTATTCTTGTAGCCTTCATCGCCTTCTACTTTCTTTTTAAGCTTAATTTTAAAAAGCCCGCGCTTTTAAATTATCAGCTTAAGCGTAGAGCTACTATCATGATTGCGATGATAATTGCTGGATTCGCTATTGGTGGAGCATCAATTGTTTTCCAATCGGTTATTAACAATAGCATTGTTACACCCTGTATTTTAGGAATGAATTCCTTATATACGGTTGTAAGAACCTTGATTGTCTTTGTCTTTGGTACAGGTAGCATCTTCTTTTTAAATGCTAATTTAAGCTTTGCAATTAACCTAATTATTATGGTAATACTTGCTTATTTCATCTATGGAGCAATGTTTAAAAAGACTAAATATAATGTTCTTTATATTTTACTGATTGGTACAGTGCTTTCTTCCTTATTTGGAAGTATTCAAAGTGCAATTGTTCGTATTATGGATTCAAATGAGTATGATACCCTTTTAACATCTTTAACTGCCAGCTTTGATTCCATTAACACAGAAATAATCATTACTGGTGTTATATTACTCGCCCTTGTAACAATTATTCTTTATAAGGATATTAAAATGCTTAATGTCATTACGCTTGGAAAAGAGCAGGCAATTAATTTAGGTGTTAATTATGACAGGGTTATAAG
>CAKUXH010000078.1 GCA_934700265.1 uncultured Opitutales bacterium | reverse complement strand
GTTCAAGTCCAGGAATACGCATGAATTCAACTTTAGGTAGCAAATAGCGTTGAATATGGTGAGCTAAATTTAAATCAAATTCTAATTTATTCTTTTCAAAAAGTTGTTCAATTTGACGAACATTATTAAGTACAATACCAGCCTGTTCGCAAATTGCTTTTAAAAGCGAACATGCTTCCTCAGAAAATCCATCTGGTTGCATAGAATTCGCAACCGCAATTACACCAAAAAGTTCTTTTTTGAAAACTACGGGACACACTAATAATCGTTTAATTCTTATCTTCAAATCATCATTTTTTACAAGCAATTTTATTTCTTCACCGCTTAAAACATGAATTTTAAGATTTTTTGCACACTCACCAATACACCCTTCACCCCAGAAAAATTTTTCTCCCTTTTTTAATATTTTCAACATTTCTGTTTGAGAAATACCACTAGCAACACGTGTTTTTAAAAACGGGAAAATACCTTCACGAGCACTGGCAACAAGTTCCTTCGTTGAACTATTATATTTAAAAAAACATACAGCCATTCCATGAGTTGTTAATCGGCTTCCATAAACAATACGTTGGTAAATTTTCTGCGTAGATGCACCTTGCGCAATTCCTTCAAACAAAGAATGTAAAAAATTTAACAAAATATTTTTTTCCCTAACTACACGTTCTGTCTTCATCATTTGTTGACTATATTCAGAACGAGCCGTCAAATATAACGCTAAAAGATACCCGCTACCAAAAATGAATCCTAAAAAAAAGTATAGCATCAAAAATTTTTTTCTTCTAGTAAGGATACAACATCCTTAAAGTTTATATTGTTACGAGCATTAATTTCCAGTAAAAAACGATGAGCTTCTAAAACAAGTTGCAAAGTCAATCCTATTTTATTATTATCATTAATTTCATCTAATTCCTCCATTGATGATTCTAACGATATTTTATTTATAATATGGGCTAATTTATCTAAACCAACAATCTTTATGCATTCAAATTGCCTTGGCTTCAACCCACAGAAAAAACAAACCCCATCCACCTTTTTTAAATTTAATAAAAGTCCTGCTAAGATCCCCAAACATGTACTATCTAAAGCTGTACATTCATCAAACATTATACAATACCTTTTATAGTTATTCAAAGTAGACTTTAAAAACTTATCAAATTCAGGAGCGTGCAAATAATTTGCATTGCCCTTTATTTTTATAATAATGGCATCCTTGCTTTTATAAGCAAAAAAAACAGGCGAATCTTCAAAGATATCCATTGATTTACCATAAATAATTTTACCATATTTTTTTATTAAATCAAGAATTTTATTGGCCATCCTTAAATTTTACAAAAAACACTATCATCATCCAATAAATAAATTATATCGGAAAATTTTGCACCTCAATTGTATATAATAAAACTCATTTTGATAAATATTCTTAAGTAAAAATCCATAACAAAATTATCTTACTTCTTGACAAATTTGTATAAAAATTTGTCACTTTTTTGAACTTAAATAAACAATAAAAAACATATTTTAATATTGCCAAAAAGTTAAAAATAATGTTATTTATAACAAGTAATTTACATATTATGAGCTGGGATACATTTAAACAACATTTTATTTATCTTCATCAATTAAAGATATCTTTAGACACAAGCAAAGTTTTCTTTAAAGACTCTTTTTTTCATAGCATGCAATCAAAAATTGTACGTGCTTTTAACGAAATGGATGCTTTAGAAGCTGGATCAATTGCTAATCCTGATGAAAAACGTATGGTTGGACATTATTGGTTACGCAATTTCCAATTAGCTCCTAAGCAAGACATCAATATTTTATTGCATGATAATTGGTTAAAGATACACACATTTGCTGATAAAGTTTTAAATCAAGAGATAAAAGGCTCTTCAGGACCTTTCAAAACGCTTTTATGTATTGGTATTGGTGGATCAGCCCTAGGTCCTCAATTACTTTCAGATGCACTCGACAAAAAACCTAAAGGATTGCATCCTGTTTTTATTGATAATACTGATCCTGATGGCATAGCTCGTGTATTAAAAAAACTTAATAAACATTTAGGTCAAACGCTTGTTTTAGTTACCTCAAAATCGGGTGGAACTCCAGAACCTAGAAACGGTTTAATGGAAGTACGTGCAGCATTTGAAAAACAAAAAGTTCCATTTCAACAACATGCAGTTGCAATCACTTGCGAAGGTAGTAAATTGGATGAACTTGCTAAACAAGAAGGTTGGCTAGCACGATTTCCTATGTGGGATTGGGTTGGTGGCCGTACAAGTTTATTTAGCAACGTTGGTTTACTCCCAGCTGCCCTTCAGAACATCGACATCAGCGCTATGGTTCAAGGTGCAACAGAAATGGATATCTTAACCCGTAATACAGAAGTTTCTAAAAACCCAGCAATGATGCTAGCACTTTCTTGGCACGCCTGCACTGAAGGTTCAGGGAAACGCAATATGGTTGTTCTTCCGTACAAAGATTCTTTAGTACTTTTCCCCAAATATCTCCAACAGCTCATCATGGAATCTCTTGGGAAAAAATTGTCTTCTGATGGTCGTACCGTCTACCAGGGATTAACCGTTTATGGAAATAAAGGATCTACCGATCAACATGCTTACGTACAACAACTACGAGATGGATTAGATGATAGTTTTGTAACTTTTATTGAAGTACAAGCTTCTCGCAATCCATCAAATGTACAAGTTGAGCCAGGATTAACAAGCGGAGACTTCTTAGAAGGTTTTTTGTTAGGAACCCGTTCTGCATTAACTGAGGTTAAACGTCCATCGATAACGATTACATTAAAACATCTTAACGCTCAAAGCCTAGGTGCTTTAATCGCTTTGTTTGAACGAGCAGTAGGCTTTTACGCAAGTTTTATACGCATCAACGCTTATAATCAGCCTGGTGTTGAAGCTGGCAAAAAAGCGGCAAACCAATATTTAAATTTACAAAAACAAATTTTAACCTATTTATCCGAGCATAAAGGTCACAATTTAGGAGCAGAAGATATTGCAAGTGGACTTAATATGGCAGAAAACACCGAAGATGTCTTTAAAATTTTGGAATACCTTGCAGCTAACAAGCGTATCTTTAGAACAAAATTGTTACCATTAACCCAAAGTACTTATAGTTTAAGGAAAAAGCAACCATGCGATTAATTTATGCTATTTTCTTCAGCCTCTTAGCTCTTTTAGGAGGTTGTTCTCAAACCGTTGATAATACAGCCTTAAACGAATCAGATCTTCCTTGGGCACGACCTGCTGATTGGGAAATGACCATGCCAGTGGCCCCTGGAGTACAGTACTGATGGATATTGTAAAAGTAGTTACTTGGAACGTTAATGGATTACGATCGGTCATCGATAAAACTTTTTATGACTTTATTCATGACTATACTCCTGATATCTTATGTTTACAAGAAACGAAAATTTATGCCGATGTTTGTCCAAAAATAGATGTTTTTAAACATACTTATTTTAATCATTGTGAAATAAAAAAAGGGTATTCTGGAACGGCTACATTCACTCAAATTGATCCGCTATCCGTTCGGGCACTTGATGTTGATAAAGAACATCCAGAAGGTCGAATTATTATTACAGAATATAGATCTTTTTTCTTAATAAACACTTATGTACCTAATTCTAAGGCTGGTTTAGAAAGGCTCCCCTACCGTATTCAAATATGGGATAAAGCCATACGAACTTTACTAGTAAAACTAGAACAAGAAAAACCTATTCTTTGGTGTGGTGATTTAAATGTAGCCCACCAGCCTATCGACCTAGCAAACCCGGAGATAAACCACTTCAACGCTGGATTTACGGACGAAGAAAGAAATTCATTTACAGAACATTTGAATGCAGGTTTTATAGACGTTTTTCGTAGGCTACATCCCAACCTTCCCAAACAATACTCCTGGTGGTCTTACCGCATGAAAGCTCGTGAAAGGAATATAGGGTGGCGCATCGATTATTTTGTTTGCTCACCAAAATTACTCCCACATATCAAGTCATGTAAAATTTTATCTAATATCATGGGATCAGACCATGCACCTGTAGAATTATTGCTGGATAAAAGCTGTTTTTAAATTAACATATTTGTAATTTTTATATGGAAACCTCAAATACAAAACCTCCAAAAAGCGATTTCTATTTATCTATAATTAACACACCACAACGCCCTTATTTAACATGGCTTTGTGATGGAAGCAAAACTGCAGAAGGCCGTGTATTCCGTGATAGCTGTAAACAAATGAGAGAAGGAGCTACAATTGTTTTAGAAGACAAACGCAATAAACAATGGATTTTTGGATACATCAAATTCTTACACAGATATGATTCATTCAAACATATGCTAAAATCTGAAGGTGTAAAAACCATGTTACCCTTTCTTCAACCAGATGATATCGATGAAGGTATTCGCGTTTATGAAAGCTTTCCAGGTGGACATGAAGCTATAAAAAAAGGTTGCATAG
>CAKUXH010000077.1 GCA_934700265.1 uncultured Opitutales bacterium | reverse complement strand
GGATCGTTCATTGGAAAGACTTGAAAAGAGAGATCCAAATCTCGACTTGAAGCGTGCTGAATTAGCTTTAAGAAGAGCTATGAATCGTATTAAAATTGCATCTTAGGATGCAATTTTTTATATTTTCTTAATATATTTTATTTTTAAAATCTTCAAGGTATACTTGCAAATTTGAAAAAAAGTGTCTTTATAGTGAAAATAGGTTTTTAAAAACTTAAAAACATATTGACATTAAGTTTTTAAAAACCTATACTGTAATTGTAAGTTTTAAAAAACTTAAAAAGGAGACATTAATATGCTTAACTCTTACTTTCAATACAATATGGATCAGTTAATGAAGGAATCGGAACAACCATTTATTAGATATGATTATGATAAAAGTTCAATAGTTCTATGTTGCTTTTTACTATGGGCTAAAAAGCAAAACAATCCTTCTAATAACGAATTAATAATTGAAACCATCAATAATTTAAACTTAAAAAAAGAATTTGATTTAGCGAAATTTGAGACACTATATGAATATACTGTTGAAGACTGCATTGAAGCAATTAAAGAAATAATTAATTTAAATAGTAATGATTATGAAGATGTAGTATTTTCTGGTTCTGTTTCGTTAAATGAACTAGTAATTGAACTACTAAATTTAAAATCGAATGACTCATTTTGTGATTTTGGCAGCGGAGATGGTAGATTTTTATCACTTGTTGCAACTGATGCGAATAATAAAAAAATCAATTGTACTTATACAGGATATGAAATTTTAATCAAGCAAGTCTTAATATCTAAATGCTTGATGAAGGTGCTTGGACTTGAAGCAGAAATCATCAACCGCGATTATGCAAGGGAGAAAAATAAAAATCAATTTGATAAAGCATATCTATTCCCGCCGTTTGGTTTACGTTATTCTATTGCTGAATGGGAGTCTTTAAAAGGAGAGTTTGGCAGACTTTTTACATCTAGAAGTGAAACTGAACTGTTATATTTATTAAAAGCATTTAAAAATATTAAGGAAAATGGAAAACTCATTGTTGTTCTTCCACAAGGAGTTG
The DNA here is from genome assembly GCA_934700265.1 of uncultured Opitutales bacterium. Lineage (GTDB taxonomy): Bacteria > Verrucomicrobiota > Verrucomicrobiia > Opitutales > UBA9783 > UBA1183. The sequence goes on along the minus strand of CAKUXH010000077.1, from coordinate 3,590 downwards.
GATTTAGAAGCAGTGGTGTAGCGGTTCGAGAATATCTATTAGAGAACAATTTTGTAGAAGGAATTATATCGTTGCCAGCAAAGGTATTGACTAGAATATCATTACCTGTTGATTTATGGATTTTGACTAAAGAAACACAAAAAGAAAAAGGTGTTAAGATGTTAGATGCTACAAATATGATTGTGGAGTCAATGTCTAAAAACAATATCGAATTGGATACTAAGGGAATTTTAGAAGCATATTATAAAAACGCGAAACATGTATTCTTAAAAGAATTTAAGGAGCACGAATATTCTTTATCTATTGGTATATATGAAACTTCTAAATTAATGAACAGAATTTCTAATCCAGTACGAATCAGTGATGTTTGTAGTATCGAAAAGGGATCACAATATACAATATCTAAATTCAAGGATCAAATTTCATACACGCCTACGGAGTATCAACTATTGGCTTCTATAAATATTCAAGATGGCATTGTTGAGTATGATTCATTGACGTATATAAAACCTGATCAAAAACTATTGAAATTTAAATTGGAAGAAGGAGATATTGTTATCACAACAAAATCGACTGTTGTTAAGACGTTTGTTGCAAATGATTTACCAGATAGAAACATTATTGTTACAGGTGGAATGATAATATTAAGGCCTAATACAACAAAAGTAAATCCAACTTATATAAAAATGTTTCTAGATTCTTCAATTGGTAAAAATGAATTTAAATCAATAATTAAAGGAACAACTATAGGTTTTATTCCATTTAATGATTTTAGAGAGAGAATGATTATTTCTTGTCCTTCTTTGGATAAACAAAATAAACTTGCGGAGCAATATAACAATACATTGTGGACTATTAACGCTCTAACCAAACAACTGGAAGATTCGAAAGCTAAACTAGGAAACATTATTGAAGATTCATTGAATGAGGGGGATTAATATGGGATACACATATAAAGATAAGTCTTGTATTTTACAAAGAATTATTGACAAAGTAACAAAAGAAATATTCAATGCATCAAATGATTTGGAAATAGATGATATTATAGCCAAATACGGCATAATATTAGAAGAATCTATAGTGCCAATTAATAAAAGAACTTCAATGATTTTGGTACTTGGTGCTTTACAAGGAAAGAAGTCTGGTTATCAACTTATAGCAAAAAAGCTATGTATTCCTGAACAAAACATTCAATTTATTGATGACTACTCAAAGATGGACACTTTTAATGCAGAACAATTAAGATATTCAGATAAGTATTCAGATATTATTATTGGAGCGACTCCACATAGCATGAAAAATAAGGGTGATTTTAGCAGTGTTATTACTATGATTGAAAATAATCCTAAAGAGTATCCAAAGCTATTAAAAGCGATTGCAAATAATTCATTAAAAATAACTAATAGTAATTTTAAAGAATTGCTAAAACAAACCAGATACTATCAAGAGATGGTTGCGTAGGATATAATTTAAAAGACTTATGGCTATTTTGTCGATATAATCAATATTGAAGTTAAAAAAGAAAGGATAATCGATATGGCAGAAAAAACAAATGCAAATATAGGATTTGAAAAAGAGTTATGGGATGCTGCTTGTGTTCTATGGGGACATATACCAGCTGCAGAATATCGTAAAGTGTTAGTTGGCTTAATATTTTTAAGATATATCTCTAGTGCTTTTGAAAAAAGATACAACGAGCTATTAAATGAAGGCGAAGGTTTCGAAGATGATAGTGATGCTTACTCGGAGAAAAATGTTTTCTTTGTTCCAAAGGATGCTAGATGGGAAGCGATTGCAAAAGCGGCTCATACTCCTGAAATTGGCGTAGTGTTGGATAATGCAATGCGTGAAATAGAAAAAGAAAATCCAACATTAAAAAATGTATTACCTAAGAATTATGCTAGTCCAGATTTAGATAAAACCGTCTTGGGTCAAGTTGTTGATATTTTCACCAATAAAATCAAGATGGAAAGCAATGAATCTGACGAAGATTTACTTGGAAGAACGTATGAATATTGCATTGCACAATTTGCTTCAAAAGAAGGGAAAGGTGGTGGAGAATTCTATACACCTGCAAGTATTGTTAAGACCCTTGTTGAGATATTAAAACCATTTGAAAATTGTCGTGTATATGATCCGGCATGTGGTTCTGGAGGCATGTTTGTTCAAAGTGCCAAATTTATAGAAGCTCATAGTGGTAAAAGGGGAGCTATTTCTGTTTATGGGCAAGAAGCAAACTCTGACACTTGGAAGATGGCAAAAATGAATATGGCAATTAGAGGAATTGATGCCGATTTTGGTCCTTATCAAGCGGATACTTTTACTAACGATTTACATCCAACATTAAAAGCGGACTTTGTATTAGCTAATCCACCTTTTAATTATCATCCTTGGAATCAAGAAAAATTATTGGAGGACAAGCGATGGAAATACGGAATACCACCAGCGAATAATGCTAACTATGCATGGATACAACACATGATTCACCATTTGGCTCCTAATGGAAAAATTGGTTTGGTTTTGGCGAACGGTTCGCTGTCATCTCAAGTTGGTGGAGAAGGTGATATTCGAAAGAAAATTATTGAAGATGATTTGGTTGAAGGAATCATTTCGATGCCAACTCAATTATTTTATAGTGTAACTTTGTCTGTAACTCTTTGGTTTATTTCAAAGAATAAAAAACAAAAAGGAAAAACTGTTTTTATTGATGCTAGAAAAATGGGACATATGGTTGATAGAAAACATAGAGATTTATCGAATGATGATATCAAACTATTGGCAGATACATTTGTGGCTTTCCAAGAAGGTGTTTTGGAAGATCAAAAGGGTTTTTGTTCAGTAAGAACAATAGAGGATATTGCTAAACAAGATTATATTCTTACTCCTGGCAGATATGTTGGCATTGAAGATACTAACGAAGATGATGAACCGTTCGATGAAAAAATGACTAGATTAACATTTGAATTATCTGAAATGTTTGCTAAATCACATGAATTAGAAGATGAAATTCGCAAGAAACTTGAGGCGATTGGATATGAAATATAAATTGCAAGACCTATGTTTTTTTGCCAATGAAAAAGTAAATATTGAAGAATTGACAGACAAGACATATATTTCTACCGAAAATATGTTGCCAAACAAATGTGGCATAACTAAGGCTTCTTCTTTACCCAATATAACCCAAACACTAAGATATCGGAAACATGATGTTTTAGTATCAAATATTAGACCATATTTTAAAAAAATATGGTATGCAAATAATGATGGCGGATGTTCAAACGATGTGCTTGTTTTGCGAGCAAAGGAAGGAACAGACACAAAGTATCTCTATTATATTTTGTCAAACGATGCTTTCTTTGAATATTCAAATACCACATCAAAAGGAACAAAAATGCCTCGTGGTGATAAAAAAGCAATTATGCAATATCAAGTACCAGATTTTGATATCGACATTCAATGCAAAATTTCAGAAATTTTGTCTATTGTTGATAAAAAAATTGAATTGAATAAACAGATAAATGAGAATTTAGTAGTTTAAAGATTAATGTTAGAAACATCAATCTGACCAGACATGAGCTGTGGTAAAAGAG
>CAKUXH010000076.1 GCA_934700265.1 uncultured Opitutales bacterium | reverse complement strand
AAGTAAAGCAACGTGTTTGTAAACCACCATCAACCAACTCAATAGGTTTATGGTTCAAAGCATTGTGTAAGAATTGCGTTAATACACGAGAACCTGCATCATTACGAATATCATCTAATTTAGCACCAATAAAATTGAATGGACGGAACAACGTATAATCTAGATTTTTTTCAAATCCATATGCATAAATAATACGATCCATCAATTGCTTGCAACAAGAATAAATCCAGCGTTGCTTTTCAATAGGTCCTAGTACCAATGTCGATGTATGTTCATCAAAGGCTTCATCATTTGACATGCCATATACTTCAGAAGTTGATGGAAAAATGACTCGCTTATTGTATTTAACACACCAACGAATGACTTTTAAATTTGCTTCGAAATCGAGTTCGAACACGCGCAAAGGGTGTGTTACATAGAGCCCAGGGGTTGCAATAGCTACCAAAGGTAAAACAATATCACATTTACGAACCAAATATTCAATAGCTTCATTATGGATGAGTAAATCTAATTCTTGGAAATGGAAACGTGAATAACTTAAGCAAGGAAGCAATTTATGAGTCCCTAAATCAACGGCATAAATTTCGTGTTCTGTTTTTGCCAAAAGATGAGCACATAACGTGCTTCCGATAAAACCATTGGCTCCTAAAATTAAAATCTTTTTGGGCTGCATTGTATCTCCTAACTGGCGGAAGGAGGGGGATTCGAACCCTCGAACCCTTTCAGGTTAACGGTTTTCAAGACCGTCGCAATCGTCCACTCTGCCATCCTTCCAAAAACTAAAATCATTTTTATGAGAAATTAAAAATGATAACAAGTCAATGTAAATGTGGTTAAAATAATTTTATTTTTATAAAAACTAAAACTTGTTGCAAAATATTCGAAAATTGTTTATAGTAAAATTAGTATGAATGAGAATATTTTAGAAGATTTAATTAATGTACCTATTTTGGCAGAGCTTTCCCCTCAAGAATTAAAAGTTGTTGCACCTTATTGGCAGTATGTTTTTTTAGAGAAGTCGGATATTTTATTTTCTGAAGGTGATCCTGCTGATGCTATTTATTATGTATTAAACGGAGAATTTATCATTTATAAGGATAATAATGGGGCTATTCCTCTTGAATTAACGCGTGTTAAGAAAAATCAGTTTTTTGGTGAGCAAGCTGTTTTAGAAAAATCTGTACGGTCAGGTACGCTTCAAGCGGCAGAAGCTAGTCAAGTGCTTATGTTAAGTACGGATGGATTTTATGAAATTATAGAAAAATACCCGCGAATTGGTGTAATATTATTAAAGGGGTTAGCTCGTTATTTAAGTTTGCAATTAAGAAAGACGACAGGTCAATATGTCGCAATTTGCGAAGGATAATTTTATGAAAACACTCGATGCTGTTAATGAAATCTTGCAAAAATTTGGGTCATCTATTTCTTTATCAGAATTAGCGTTGGATAAAGATTGTACTTGTGTTTTGAAGTTAGATGATGCAAAAAATGTTCAACTCACGTATAACGAAGAAAATGAGGTGTTATATTTCTTTTCTGATGTTGGGGTACTTCCTGAGAAAAGTCTAGTACGTTGCTGTAATTGCTTGTTGAAAGCAAATGCCGATTGGGAACTAACTGAAGGAGTAACATTATCTAAAAATGGAAACTCGGATACTGTTTTGATGGGCTATCGTTTGCCTGTTATAAACTTAACATTAGAGTTTTTTGAAAAGGTTTTGGAACATTTTATTGCCAAGTTGGATGTTTGGAAGGATTACCTTCAACAAATGACACAAGGTAAATTGCCGGAAGTTTTGGCAGAATTATAATATAGATGTCTACACTTGTTTCCGCTTATTGTCTAACGGACAGGTCGGGTGTTTTAATTTTTGATGAAGATGTACAGCTTTCTTCATTAAAAAAAAGTACCATCCAAGGTCAATCTGTTAAATTGTTTTATTGTGCAAAACAAATTTTTGGGCAAAATTCTGGGTATTTTATTGAGAAAAACTCGGTTGTTTTTTATTTAAGTAAAAGCGTTGTACCTCAAGAAATTGCTTCTAGTGATCCTGTTGTGTTTGTAGTGGGAGATTTTAATCATTGGCAGAAAAACATTGATTATGAATTAAAATGGAATGTTAGGAATGATGCATGGATACTAAAAATTCCGTTGAAAAATTTTCCTCAATGCTCTTTAGACTTTAAATTTGTTACGGCATTAAATCAATGGATTGAACCTCCTAAAAATAGCAAAAATATTACATTGGATGGACAAGGAAATAAGAATTTGCAGTTAAATTTTAAACAAACTGGTCAACATTGGATCTTATTTGAAACTTTAGAATCTTTGGATATTACGGAGCCTATATTTTTTCAACAAGGAAGTTATGTTTTACCTGTTGAAATGATACCGTTGTTGGGAGATTTTTATTCGAATAAGAAGTTAGGGGTTTACGTTGAGAATGGGAAAACTTATTTTGCTTGTTTTGCACCAACAGCAAAGAAAGTTGAATTAAAAGTTGTTTCTAATAATCAATCAGTTTGTATTCCCATGATGAAGGACAACAATAGGGTTTGGAGTGGAATTAGTGATGAAGATTTTACCAATTGTAGCTATTGGTTTCGTGTTTGGAATCCAAAATTACAAGAGCTTGTAGATCCTTATGCGATTGCATTAGAAACACCCAAAGGGCCTGGAGTTATCCTTGATTTAAAACCGCTTAAAGACAATTTTGAAACACCGAATAAGAAAGATTTATCGATTATTGAAGTGCATGTACGTGATTTATTAACGGACATTGGTCCGAAAAATAAATCTATTTTTTCCAGATTAATGCATTTTTTTGAAACTGAAAACTATATCACTTCTTTAGGTGTTAATTGTGTCGAATTTCTTCCTTTATCTGAATTTGATACGGATAGTAAGAATTCGTATCATTGGGGATATATGCCTTCGCATTATTTTTCTTTGTCATCTAGCTATGGTAAACCTGAAGAGTTTCAGCAATGTGTTCAGTATATGCATCAGAAAGGGATTGCTGTTATTTTGGATGTGGTTTACAATCATGCAGGTGAATTTAATGATTTGTTAAAATGGGATAAAAAATATTATTTTAGGCATGATACGCAAGGAAGATTAACGAATGTAAGTGGCTGTGGGAATGATTTAAATGTTGATATGCCTATGGTTCGGAAATTAATTTTAGATAGTTTGCAACATTTATTGACAGTTTATAATGTGGATGGTTTTCGATTTGATTTAGCAGAAATTTTAGGTGTTGAAACGCTAAATTATTTATCTGAATCGTTGAAGAAGACAAAACCTGATGTTATTTTAATTGCTGAGCCATGGAGTTTTCAAGGGCATATTGCTTATCGTTTAAAGGGAGGAAATTATTCTTGTTGGAATGATGGTTATAGAGAATTTTTATTGAAGTATATTCAGGGCCAAGGCAATGTAGAAGGGTTTAAATATTTTTTGGAAGGATCTACAGGTTTTTTGTGTAAAAAGGCTTGTGAAAGTGTTAACTATACTGAATCGCATGATGATTATTGTTGGAGAGATCGTTTGAGTGGAAGTTTTGAAGAAGTCCTTCGGAAAACACATTGCATGTTTGCAACATTATTCCTATCTTTAGGGATTCCAATGATTGCTGAAGGTCAAGATTTTTTGCGAACAAAAAATGGGGTACGAAATACTTACAATCGTGGGGACTTAAATTTATTAAATTATAGGGATTTAGCAAATAATCAGATAACTCATTTGTATGTTAAGAATTTGATTGCGTTGCGTGCATCTCCAAAAGGAGAAATTTTAAAGGTTGATCGACCGTTGAAATCTTACCTTAAGTATTTTTATGTACCTAATTGTTCTGCGATAAGTGTTTTATTTAATGCAAATAATATGTTAGGGAATTCACAAATTTTATTTGGGATTAATCCGCATAAAGAAGCCGTAAAATTTGATTTTAGTGATTTAGTAGTGGAAAATTTTTATCTATTGGCAGATACAGAACATTTCCTTATGGAGAAAAATATTAAATTACCTTCGAATTTTGTTTTGCAACCTAGTAGTTGTGCTATTTTTACAACATATTAATATTTAAGCCTACTATTCATAGTAGGCTTAAACAAATGATAGAAATGGTACTTTTAGAAATCTTCATCATAAGGAAATGTATCCGCATCTTCAAATATATCATCGAGTTCAGCTTGATTTTCTTGATGAGCTATATCCACTTGTACAGGTTCATTTTCTTCGTGGAAATGAACTTGAATATCATCGGATAATCCTAAAAGTTTCTTGTTCCATAATTTTTTAGGTATGGTTATGGATGTTAAACTATTACACTTAGCAAAGCATCCATTGCCGATAAAAGATACACTCATAGGAATGTCAATACTTGTTAAAGTATTGCAATTAAAAAAACACCACTTGCCAATAGAAGATACGCTTGTAGGAATAGAAATACTTGCTAGATTGGAACAATTATCAAAGCATCCATCACCAATAAAAGACACACTTGAAGGAATGGCAATACTTCTTAGACTGCCACAATAAGAAAAGCATTCATCACCAATAAAAGACACACTTGAAGGAATGGCAATACTTCTTAGACTGCCACAATAAGAAAAGCATTCATCACCAATAAAAGACACACTTGAAGGAATGGCAATACTTCTTAGACTGCCACAATAAGAAAAGCATTCATCACCAATAAAAGACACACTTGAAGGAATGGCAATACTTCTTAGACTGCCACAATAAGAAAAGCATTCATCACCA
>CAKUXH010000075.1 GCA_934700265.1 uncultured Opitutales bacterium | reverse complement strand
GTGATACAATTAAATTATCGAGATCAACACCAACAACTTTAGCATAACGTGGATCTAAAGCATTTTCAACATCGATAAAAACGGCTCGACCTCCATGTTTTTGTGCCTGAGCAATAATACTCAAACAGAGGGTTGTTTTTCCAGAGGACTCTGGGCCAAAAATTTCGCAAATTCGACCACGCGGCAAACCACCTGCGCCTAAGGCTAAGTCGATGGCTAAAGAACCTGTAGAGATAACGGAAACATCCATTTTTGCGGTATTCCCCATCCGCATAATGGCTCCATCGCCAAACTGTTTGTTGATGGCAGCAATTGCTAACTCTAAAGCCTTATCATCTACACGAGAATCTGTTTTTGAATTTGTTTTTGCCGATGTATTTTCCATAAAATTCTACCTAAAAAATTGATTAAAATATTCCACTAATTTTTTTTTACAGATTTTTTATCCGTTCTTTCTCCCATAGCTTCAGCAAAAGCTCCTAATTTTTCACGCTGATCTTTTGTTAATCTTTTTGGAACTTCAATCGAAACTTGAACGAGTAAATCTCCAGAACTACGAGAATTCATTTGAGGCATTCCGTAGCCTCGCATTTTGAAAATAGTTCCTGGTTGCGTTCCTACCGGAATCTTTAAATTCGCATAGCCTTGAAGCGTTGGGATTTGAATTTCTCCTCCTAAAGCCGCTAGCGTAAATGATAAAGTTTGATGAATGATTAAATCATTTCCATTACGTTCAAATACTTTGTGTTCTTTTATGAAAACAATAATATATAAATCTCCGGCTTCACCACCATTCAGCCCAGCTTCTCCTAGCCCTTGAAAACGTAATTTAGCTCCATTGTTAATACCGGCTGGAATTTTAACTTTTACTTGTGTTTTATCTATTTCAACGCCTTGACCGCGACATTGAGTACAAGGTTTTTCAATAATTTTCCCGGTGCCTCCACATCGAGGACATGGACGACTCATACTGAAAAAACCTTGAGATGTAATTACTTGACCACGCCCATGACATTGAGGACAGGTTTTGGGAAGAGTTCCTGGTTCACAGCCTGTTCCATGACATTTTGAACAAGCCACATTCCTACGGTATTCTAAAGTTTTTGTAATGCCAGAAAATGCTTCTTCTAGGGTAATTTCTAAATCATATCGAAGATCAGAACCTCGATTAGATCGTTCATAATGTGAGGAATTGTTACCAAAGAAACTATCAAAAATTCCGCTACCTCCACCACCAAAAACTTCTCGGAATAAATCAAAAGGATCTTGGAAACCTCCTTGAGTTCCGTTTGCTGTACCAGCTCCACCCGAAAATGCAGCATGACCATATTGATCATACATGGCTTTCTTTTTCTCGTCTTTCAGAACTTCATAAGCTTCTGAAATTTCTTTAAATTTTTCTTCGGCAGTTTTATCACCAGGATTTTTATCAGGATGGTATTTTACAGCAAGCTTGCGATATGCTTTTTTTATTTCATCTGCACTTGCTCCGCGTGAAACACCGAGTACTTCATAATAGTCTTGCTTTGCCATTATTTAACCTCTTTACCTTTTGAAACAATTACAGATGCAGGTCGTAAAAGTTTATCACCCAATTTATAACCAGGTCGGACTACTTGAATAACATGTTCTTCAGGAATTTCATCGTGGAAAGAAGAAGAAACGGCTTCATGTAAATGTGGATTAAATTTGTCTTTTTGTGGATTAACTTCTTCGACGCCTAGCAATTTTAATTGAGCCTTAAATTGCTGAAAAATCATCTGAAAACCTTTTAAAACTTCTTCGCTAATTTTATTTTTTTCAGCACTTTCTAATCCCATTTTAAAACTATCAAATAAAGAAACAAATGGCATACAAACAAATTGAATTGTTTGAAATCGAATATCTTCTTTATCCTTTATAAAGCGTTTTCTGGCATTATCTAGATCAGCTTTTGCGCGTAAGTATTTATCTTGAAAATCTTTGGATTGCGCATCTAAAATAGAAAGCTGTTTTTTTAAGTCACATATATTTTTTTCTACTTCGTTATTCGAAGTAGCGGTGTTATTATTAGAAGTATTTTCGTTTGTAATGGCTTCTTTTTTAGACATATTTTCTAGTTCCATAATACTATTATAAAGTTAATAACCCCTTGATATTTTTCTGCAAGTTTTTTTATTTAAATTTTTATAAAAATAATTTTTAAAAATTTTTACATATTCAGCATTTTTGACTTGAGAAGATTTTTAAAACATGCTTACAATAAGAGTAAGTAATGAAAGAACAAGTTAATGAGCTTTTAAAACATATCGGTGAAGGTCTAAATTTGCCAGATTTATGTTTGGATGATAATAATCACTGCATTTTACTATTTGATGAAAAAATTGTCCTAAATATGGACTTTGATGAAGAAGGTAGCAAGCTTGTTATTTATGCATACATTGGAGAAATTCCTTTGGAATGTAGAGAGGCGATCTTTGAAAAGGCACTGGAGGGTAATTTTTTCTGGAATGAAACAGATGGAGGTACTTTAGGCATAGACAAGCAGTCGCAATCGCTTGTTATTGCAAAAGCTTTTATTTTACCTTTGGCTGATTTCAATGCCTTTGAAGACCAACTTGCAAGTTTTGTTGAGGTTGTTGAAAAATGGATTACTCGTATTGAGCAGTATATGAAGGAAGTTCAAGAAAGGCTCGAAAACGACTTATAATTTTTAGGAGGACACACATGCAAAAAAATATAAAAATAAAATCAGGGAAGGGGTTATTTACCCCAGTATTCACAAGTAACCTAGGTTTAAATGAACATGCGATTAAGCATTTGCAGCATTTAAATCAAATCCCTCCTTCTGCTCCACGTCAAGGAGTAACTTACTTCCAAGCAAAGAATTATTTGGCGTAAAGCTTGGTTGAAGCAAAGAACACTTCCAATTTTTGGAAGTGTTCTTTGCTTTTGACTTCTTTAATACAATAAATGAGGCAGTTTTTAACTGCCTTGCATTTAATTTACTGGGCGATTAATTGAATGTCTGGTTTTAATTCTATTTGAAGGCGATATTCTTTGCCTGGTTTTACATTTAATGGAGTGCGATGTTCTAAAACTTGCAGATAACAAATTTTACCGTAGTAAGTTTTGTAATCAGGGTTGTGATAGACTTCTTGAACTTCTGCCCAGGTGGCTCCAAAATCATCCTTTAGTACGGAAGCTTGCAAACTATTTTCTCCTAAAGTAAAAGAATGATCCAATCGGTGTGTTGAATGTGGAGCTGAAAGAGGTATAACAAAACGAAAGCAATCTAAGGTGATAGGTTGTTTAAATTTGTATATGAAATCAGCTAAAATTGTTGAACCTGAGAATTTCCATGTAACTTTGCAACTACCAATGCCGGATAGAATTTTTTCATCTTTTGAAATTAATTCTGGTTGCTCGTATGAAAAAAATACAGAGTTTTTCAAGCCCAATCCAGTTGTACAACGTTTCCCGTAAAAGGAAGGGGTTGTTTTTATGCCATTAAAGGTTAATTCTGGAATAAGTACAGGCATGTATAAATTGACAGGCCAATCAAATATGCCGGGGCAGTGAGGGAATGCTAATGCGTCGGATTCATCTTTTCCTCGGCCTCCAGTAAGCGGCAATTGAATATGTAATCCAGAAGATGCGTCTTGGTAAATAAATAATCCTTGTTCTTTTGCATTGGTTTTATCAAATGAAATGTACCGTCCTCCAGTTTTAGTTACACAAGAAGGGACATTAAGTGATAGTCCTAATAAGCTAGCTAAACGCGACCATTGGCATAGATAGCGTGCAGTGTCAAAACTTACGATACGTGTTGTCTGGGATTTTAAAGCAGAGCGTTCAGAATCATTTACTACTAAAGTTCCGTTTTCCTGATCCAAATAAGTTACAAAGAAAAATTGAAACAATCGACGCAATAAATCTAAGTATAAAGGTTGTTTATCGTTACTGATCCAGCCATCTCTTAAAAACTGCAAAATTAAACTGATACAATAAATTTGTCCGTAAATTCCAACGCCTCGACCATAAGCCCAGCCTAAACCGTCTGAACGTACTATATCAGGTAATAATTTTATTAATTTTTCAGCAAAGGTTCTTAGACTTGGTAATTTTCGTTCTGCTAAGGATAAATTGACGTGCATTTTTAATGCTTGGCGAATAAAAATAAAGCTCATTAAACCTGAGATATCAAAAACACCTGAGAGTCCTTGATCGTTGTCATCGGAAAAAAATCCATTGGTACTTGAGGCTTTTATCCCTTCTAAGAAATTATCAATTAAACGACCTGTTTCGTCTTTTTTGGATAATCCCATGCTATAACGTGCAACTGATTTTGCTACGTTGAATGCTTGTAAAACACCTTTTGCATCGGAGCGTGTTAGTAAACGTTTGTCGAGTTCATTACGCGTAGCTTCATCTAGTTTTTCCCAAATCAAATTGCGTTGTTTTGCAGGACCAAAGGCAAGTAAGCCCAATGCGGAATAGGCTAATGCACGATTATTCCCTGATTCAATTAATGTTTGTTGTTTTAAGCAGCGAGCTCCAAGATCAACGATGTCAAAACCGTTTAATGTTGTTTCTCTTGTTGCTCGATAAAATTCACCAATAGCTGCTAAAGCATGAGCACTTTCTTCTGGCAAAGAAATTTCTCCTTCAACAGGAGTAATTGTTCCATTTTCATTAATAGCATTTAAATTATGGCCTAAAATTGCACGGGCCATATCCAAACATTGATTAGCAAAATTTTGCATAAATAAAAAAATACCTGCGTTTCATTTTGTAGTTTTCTTATATTTTACCATGTTTTGTCATTATT
>CAKUXH010000074.1 GCA_934700265.1 uncultured Opitutales bacterium | reverse complement strand
GATTACTACCTACCAATTCCCTTATCAAACAATGGAAGCATTTTACCATGACGAAACAATGAAACCTGGCCTGTGCTCGAAGAAATTGTTAAAGCAATGCAATTAGCAGCTTGGGAAATAGCTACAGCAGCTGCATGACGCGTACCCAACCCTCCTGGCAAAGTTACTTGTTTATTTGCATGTATTAAACTCCCTGCACTTTCGACAATACCACTACCATCCAGTACAAAGGCCCCATCTAACAAAGAATATTCTTTTATCGTTTCATCAATAAATGGATTCAGTAAATTACGTTCTTCTTCACTATACCCATAAAAAGGATTTAATATAAGTGGATGCACAAACTGTTCTAACTCTTTCGCATCTCCCAATATAAACATACATCCAACAGGCTTACCTTCTCTTCCTTCTACGGCTAATTCGGTTGCAATGCTTAATAAACGTTCAAAAACTTCTGGAAGCACATGAGGAGGTAAAATATCATTTTGCTGAGAAAATACAGACTGTATCTCCCGCTTAACATCAACAATAACCACTGTATCTAACCGATTACTACCAGCAATTCCTCCTAAACAGCAAATTTTCTCATCATAGTGTATGTAATTGCGAATAAGAGCTAATAAAATTGCACTTCTCAACTGAGATAAACGACCCGTAGAAAATAACTGAACAGGTAAAGTATAGTTAGTATTTTTTTGCGAAATATTTGAAATACGATGCGAAACGATAATTGTTTTTATTTCTTCCCCAGGATTAAAGCTTTTTTCTATATCTGATTCAAAAGCATCTTGAAAAACAAATAAAGATGAGCACTCCCCTGCCTTCGCTATTTTTACAGATTCTCGAATCATCAAACGATTAAATGTTGTATCTCTTCGCGTACGTTTTACAGGAACACTTTTACAAGCTAATAAAAAATATTTTTTTAACTCATCTAAAGGTAACGTTGCTAAATCCTGCGTTACTTTTATCGATTGAACAATCTTAGCAAATGAAGATAATAAAGTAAGATAATTACCTAATTTATCTGAAACCAAAAACAAAACAATTAATTTTATATTTTCACTTAAATGTATCGTCGGATCTTTTAAAGGAATACGAATGCGGCCTAACGCAAATAAGTAAGATTTCCTCATTCTAACCTTAATATGAGGTAAGGAAATACCCTGTCCTAAATAACTAGATACTGTATTTTCTTGAGCTAACAGCTCGTTTATAATATTATTTTGTTTTTGTGTTTTGTTAATAGGACAGCATTCAAGCAATTCCGAGAGAGCACCACGAAATGTAGTACTTTTAATATCAATAATGAAACTATTCTCGATATAGTGATTTAACATGGCTTATCTATTATTCGCATTGGCCAAAAAGTCAGGAGTTAAAATTGTTTGTAGATAATTAGAAGCCTCATTCACATTATCAAATATTTTAAACAAATCTAGATCTTCTTCATTTATGACTCCCCAGTCAATCAATAACTGAAAATTTATAAGCGGCTTCCAAAACTCACTTCCAAAAAGTATAATAGGAAACTTCCGAACTTTATGAGTTTGCATTAAGGTTAAAATTTCAAAAAGCTCATCCAACGTTCCTATACCTCCTGGGAAAGCAACAAATGCACGCGTTTTAAAAAGCAACCATAGTTTCCTCATGAAAAAATAGTGAAATTGCAGGTTAGCTCCCGGCGTGCAATAAGGATTAAGACATTGTTCTTTCGGTAAACTTATTGTCATTCCAAGAGAAATACCTCCAGCTTCTTTAGCGCCTCGATTACCCGCTTCCATAATCCCTGGACCACCACCCGTTATAAGATAAGGTCGTGCATTTTCAGAAATTTGCTTGGTCCACATCGTAATTTTATAAGCCAATTCTCTTGCTTTTTCATAATAAACAACAGCTTTTTTAGCTTCCTTAGCTTTCAAAAATCGATTATTAGCAGGATTCTGCTTAATAAGCTCAGGTGAAGCAATTCGTGCAGATCCAAAAAAAACAATGGTGTGTTGAATATTGAATTGAGCAAGTCGTTGCATTGGTCCTATATACTCACTCAAAATACGCAAAGGTCTAGCTTCCACACTCCCTGAAAAAATTTGATCATTGTAAAATGTTGGTGTCTCTTCCATAATTTCAATCTCTCTTTTATATCCCATTAACTAAAAAGTATTATAGCACAATTCTAATTTTTATACAAGGTATTATTTTTAATTAAAAAAAATAAAACAAATACAAACGTATCAAAAATTTCATCAACTATTTGTTCCTTTTTTATTTTCAAATTTTACATAATAACACTGATAATTTTACTTTTTTTTATTGCTTTTATTTTTATTTTTTTGATTTCATAGAAGCTTATGAAACAAACAAACAAACAGGCATACTGGAACTGGTTTTTATTATCCATTTTTTATGCCTACCAGTATTTATTGAGAGTTTATCCCAGTACGTTCACCAATGAAATAAGAGATTTCTTTAGTTTTTCAGCCAATGAATTTGCAACCTTAAGTACTTATTGTATTTTTGTTTATAGTTGCCTTCAAATTCCATTAGGTGCTCTTTTAGACAAAATTGGCGTACGTTGGTTAATCTTATCAGCTTTTGGTATGTGCCTTGCAGGACAGTACTTATTCACACACACAACCTCACCAGCATTAGCACAATGGGGCAGAATTCTCATAGGGATAGGAGCTGCACCCGCATTTATGAGCGCTGTAAAAATAGCGTCAGATTCTTTTTCAGACAAATCTTGTGGATTTTTTATCGGTCTTACTTGCACAATAGGAACTGTTATTGTTATTTTAGGAAACAGCATTCTCAAACATTTTTGTGCTTTAAATCATGATTGGCAGTTAACAGCAAGCTATTTAAACATCTTTGGCGTTATTTTATTTATATTATGCCTTCTTTCATTGTCTACCCCTTCCTCAAATAGTCCTCAAGCGCCGCAAGAAAATTTTTGGAAAAATTTCTTATCCGTTATTTTCAATTACCGAATTTTTCTATATGCTGTTTTAACCATTGGCACTTGTGCAACGGTTACAACCTTATCGGACCTATGGGGCAATGCTTTCCTAATAACTAAATATAATCTCAGCGATACGCAAGCGGTATTTTATAATCAATTTATGTTTGCAGGCTTCTTATTAGGAGGATTCATTATACCTTTACTTTTTAGAGGGAAAAATATTTTAAAAGGTGTTCGTACTTGCTGCATCATTTTAGTCGCATTATTTGGGGTTCTCATTTATATTCCCAATACAATACCTGCATTCGTTTTACAATCCATTTTATTTGCATTAGGATTTTTTGCCTGTGCAGATGTCCTTTGTTTTGCTTTAGCTGCACAAGAATCTACCCCTCAAACCTCCGGACTCATTATTGGTTGGGTAAATACAATCAATATGTTGGGACTTACTTTATTACAAATGTTAGTTGCACATTCTTTGGATGAATATTGGTCCGGGGCCGTTAACCCTCAAGGAATTCGAATTTATCAGCCTTATGACTACGAACTTGCTTTAGGTTTATTACTTAATTGCGTATTTATTTGTCTATTTATTGCATTTTTTATGCGTACTAAAAACTTAAGGATAAAATAAAGATGAACATTGAAGATCAATTGCAAGCTATCACTCAAAATGTAGATAAGCATTTAGGAGAAGATATATTAAAAGAAAAATTAACTCAAGGAAAAAAATTACGTATTAAACTCGGCGTTGATCCTACACGCCCCGACTTAACTTTTGGACACTGGGTTGTTTTCAATAAATTATGCCAATTCCAAGAATTAGGCCATCAAGTAATTTTTCTTATTGGTGACTATACAACACGTGTTGGCGATCCAAGCGGACGTTCTTCTACTCGCCCAGTACTCAGCTCCGAACAAATAGAAGAAAATTCAAAAACATACCTTGACCAAGCTTTTAAAATTTTAGATCGAGAAAAAACAGAAGTTCGTTATAATAGCGAATGGTTTGGAAAAATGAGTTTTGGTGATCTGCTAAGTTTAACTCGCAACGTTACCGTAGCTCAAATGTTAGAGCGTGATGATTTTACAAAACGTTATAACGAAAAAACACCAATTTCTCTTGTAGAATTTTTATATCCAATTCTACAAGCTTACGATTCGGTACAACTTAATGCCGATGTAGAATTAGGTGGAAGTGACCAATTATTTAATCTATGTATGGGGCGGCAATTTCAAAAAATATTTGGCCAAAGTGAACAGGCCATTATATGCATGCCATTACTTGTTGGTTTAGATGGCGTTAAAAAGATGTCCAAAAGCTATGGTAATTATATTGCCTTCAATGATTCTTCCAAAGATATGTTTGGTAAAATCATGTCTATTCCAGATGAAGTTATGTGGGATTACTTTAAGCTACTTCTTCTTGAATCCCCTGAACAAATTGAAACAAGAAAGCATCAACATCCCATGGCAATGAAAAAAGAATTAGCCAACAAAGTATTGACAAAGTTTTTTGGAGAAAAGGTTGCCATTGCAGAACAAAAAAATTTTGAAACCATTTTTTCTCAGAAAAAAATTCCTGAACAGCTACCCGAATTTCAACTTAACCAATTCGAAAACTGTAAGACTTTAGTAGATATCATTTTTGCAACCAAATTATACAATAATAGTAAAAAAGAACTAAAACGTCTTATTGAACAAGGAGGTGTAGAGGTTAATGAATCACGTATTTCTGATATAAATTACGTATTACCTCAAAATGTTTCGTGTTTTGTTATTCGTGTTGGGAAAAAATTATTCTTAAAAATCAATGCATAATGTCTGAAATATCTCTAGATTTATGTGGAACACAAAAAGCCGAACCGGGGGTGTTGTACGT
>CAKUXH010000073.1 GCA_934700265.1 uncultured Opitutales bacterium | reverse complement strand
ATCTAAATGGCTGCTAGGATTTATTTTTAGGTTTTATTTTTCTAATTTCGTTGTAAATTTTTACGATCTTATGACCGTAAGTATCTCGTTTTCTGTAAGCTTGTTGGAAGGATTTGTATTTTTTTTTGTCATAGCCTGGATATGCCCATTTCCCGCCTAAATCTTCTATGTAGGGAGCGCATCCACGATTTTTGATGAGTTGAAAACGTGGATCTACACAAGAAAAGTTAAGAGGTTTTTTAGAAGCATATGCTTTTAAGTGTTGAATTTGAGCACGAATTCCTTGCCGCGGTGTTTCAAAAGAACAGCCTTTTACACCTCCTCCAGTGGCTCCAATTCCTGAAAAATTGTTTTGTTTTGGGCTGACATCACCACCAAATTTGAAAAAATTAGTTTCATGTAAGCTTTGACAAAAAGCTAAGTCTCCGCGAATGCCTTCCTTATTACCTTCTGATAGATAATATTTTATATAAGGGAGATATATTTTACCACTATTTGGATTTTTTTTCAGTAAAAATGTTTTCAATTGTTCTTCTGTGCAGCGAGATGTACCTAAAATTCTTGTTTTGGCAACCAAGTCGCAATATAACAAAGAAAAAATAATAAGATATCCATTTAATTTCATATTTTTTACACTAAAAAATATGTTTATAAAAAGCAAGTGTTAATTTTTGGCATAAAATTTGCTTTAATTATGGTTGATGGAATTGGGAATTG
Organism: uncultured Opitutales bacterium; assembly: GCA_934700265.1. Lineage (GTDB taxonomy): Bacteria > Verrucomicrobiota > Verrucomicrobiia > Opitutales > UBA9783 > UBA1183. Next base: position 4,127 of record CAKUXH010000073.1, on the reverse strand, counting down.
AACAGAATGCTTTAACGATGCATGCTTTAGAACGTCAACATGACGTTATTGCGCATAACTTAGCATGTAATACCGTTGCTGGCTATCAAGAACGAATTCCATTCTTTGTCGGTAAAAAAAATGGGATTGTTGAGTTTGATAAAATAAGGCCATTTGCCAGCTTAACTCCTCACTTGCAGCTCAAAGCAAATGAAGTACAGGGTACATTAGAGCATACGCAAGTTCCTACGGATGTTGCCTTGAATGGTAAGGGATTCTTCAAAGTGCAATCTTCCGATGGACAAAAAGTGTCGTTTACAAGGAATGGATCTTTTCGTTTTAATAACGAGGGGTATCTATGTGATCCTCAAGGAAGACTTGTCTTGGGCAATTCCGGTAATATACAGGCTGAAAATAATGGTGATCCCATTTATATTAACCGAGATGGGCAAGTATTTGAAGGTGATCAATTGATTGGTACGTTGGTTGCCTTCGTCTTGCCAGATGAAATGGACTTAAATCCTGGTTTTGAATATAAAGCATCAGATTTAAGTGACATTATGATCAATGAAAATGTTACTTTTGAATCAGGATGTTTGGAACAAAGCAACGTTTCTTCTATCAGAGAAATGGTTCAAATGATACAGGTTTCTAATGCGCACGAGGCTAATCGTGTTGCTATAAAACAATGGGATAATGAATTGGGAGAAGCAATCGAAACTTTAGGGAATATAGGATAATTTTATGGAATTAGCACTTTACTCAGCTGCGACCGGAATGGAAGCACAACAACGAAATTTGGATATCATTGCCAATGATATGGCTAATGTTAATACAACAGCATATAAGCGGACACATAATGAATTTAAAGATTTAATTTATCAAAATCTGAAACCTATAGGGGTTGATCCAGGCGATGGGACTAATGCGCCAACTGGTGTGCAAGTTGGGAACGGTACACAATTGGCAGCAACAACTAAAGTTTTTACTCAAGGTCAATTGACTCAAACCGGTAATGAAATGGATGTTGCTATTGAAGGCAATGGTTTCTTTGAAGTAAATATGCCAGATGGTAGAACTGTTTATACGCGTGACGGGTCATTGAAGGTAAATTCAAATGGTAAGGTTGTAAATGCTGAAGGTTTAGAACTGGGAAGTGGATTTCAAGATATCCCTATCAATAAAGAAGATGTTGGTATTTCTGAGAATGGTACCGTAAGCGTTCGATTGTCTGATGGTACTGTTCAAACTTTTAAGATTCAATTAGCAAAGTTTTCTAACCCTTCAGGGTTGAGAAGTTTAGGAAATAATTTATTTGAAGCAACGGATGCGAGTGGAGAAGCCGTTTTAGGTGATGCTGGTCAGGATGGGTTTGGTAATTTACGCCAACATTACTTAGAAATGTCTAATGTAAATGTTGTTCAATCGATGGTCAACATGATTATTGCCCAACGAGCTTATGAAATTAATTCAAAGTCTATCCAAACTGCAGATGAAATGATGTCGAGAGTTACACAATTAAAACATTAATAATATGCCCTATTCATTATCTTTCATTTTTTTATTATTATATTTGCTTATGTGTCAAGTTTTGCCCTTGCGTGCTAACTTGGCGCAATGGGATCTTATTTTAGAGCCGATTGCACAGATTACAATGGATGCAATGAAAAGGCAGGAGAATGGAAAAGTTGATACCATGGAAAATATGATTTTGGGTCGTCTTGAGAAAATGATTCGTGAGAAATATCATCTTGTCGGAAATATTGTTTTAAGTCCATTGAGTCATTGGGATTTAGAAATTCCGGAAGGAGATTGGAAACTAGAATGGATTAATGCACCTAAACGATTGATGTCAATGCAAGTATTTAATGTTCGTATTATGCAAGGTAATAGGGTTTATTCATCGAATAGTTCATGGAATATGCAGATCGAAAATCGTATGATGTGTTTGGTTGCAAAGCATAATTTAATATCACAAATTCCGGTTGATTTTGATGACTTTAAATGTGAAGAACGTGATGTGCTTAATTGTCGCTCAATGCCTTTCCCTACAAATTCTCATGGGACATTTCGATTAAAAAGACGTTTAAATTCGAATGAAATTTTATGCGAAGATGCGGTTGAAAAGCAATCCTTGATAATGAAGGGGAGTATTATCGATGTTTTAGTAAAAAAGGGGTATCTTAATTTAAATTTAAAAGGCTATGCCCTTTCAAGCGGAGATTTGAACGAAATCATTTTGGTAAAAAATACATCGAGTAATAAAACTTTTCATGGGAAAATTATAAATGCGAATACAGTACAAGTTGTTTTTTAGCAGTTTATTGATGTTAAACATTGGGGTTGTTTTTGCAGATTCATTGTGGCAAGCATCTTCTGGTGGCGGATTATTCGCGGATGTTCGTGCACGCTCAATAGGAGACATTGTAACGGTTGAATTTAAAACGGATACGCTTATTGCTGCTGAGCATGATACTGGTGTAGAGCCCGAGGCAAAGTTTCCTTTTGTAAAAAAATTTATGGACCGTTTATTCCACCGTACCTCTGCAACTTTACCTCCTTTATGCAACTCAACAGAAGCAGTTTATTCAATAACAACGTTATCTATGCAGGTAATGGATGTGTTGCCAAATGGAAATTTGGTATTGGAAGGTGTACGTAAGTATAAGTTTTGGGATGCATACAAATTTGAGGTTGTTCGAGGAATAGCACGGCAACAGGACATTGCTTATGATAACACATTAGATAGTAGTGTGATTTCTAATTTAACGATAGATTATGGTACTGGTAACTCGTTTGAAGATGCTAAGCGTAATGGACTTATTACTCGCCTAAACAATTTATTGGATCCTTATTGATATGAGAAATTATATTTGTGTTTTAATTGTTGCATTTCCAATGTTCCTTCCTGGAGCTCATATTAAGAATTTGGTTCAATTAGATGGTGACCGAGATAATCAACTTGTTGGGTATGGATTGGTTGTTGGGTTGGAAGGGAAAGGCGATACGTCTGCTGATGCTTCTACGGCTCGACAAAGCCTTTATAATATGATACAAAATTTTGGAATTAAGCATAATAAAAATGAGGTTAAATCCAAAAATGTTGCAGCTGTTATGGTAACTGCAGATGTGAAATCATTTGCAAAATCTGGTGGGCGTATCGACGTGACTGTTTCATCCATTGGGGATGCGAAAAGTTTGCAAGGTGGAATTTTATTACAAACTCCTTTAAAAGGAGCTGATGGAAATGTTTACGCTGTAGCTCAAGGACCTGTTGTATTAGGTGGGTTTATGGTCAGTACCGATAATGGGAACAATAATGGAGGAAATGCGTCTGTGCAGCAAAATCATACAACCGTAGGACGTGTTATTGATGGAGCTATTATTGAGAAAGAAATTCCGGTTCATTTAGTGAAAAACAATTCTATTGATTTAAATTTGTTAAATCCAGATTTTGTTACAGCCGTTCGTATTGCTGATTCCATTAATAAAAATTTCCCAGGAATAGCTCAGGCATTATCGCCTGCAAATGTGAATGTAATTGTTCCAGAGAAATATTGCGGACAATTAACAAACTTCATTGCACAAATTGGTAGTTATGATGTTATCCCTGATGCTAAGGCAAAAATTATTATAAATGAAAGAACTGGCACGATAGTAGCTACTGAACAAGTAAGAATTTCTACCGTAGCTGTAAGTCATGGAAACTTAACAATTACAGTGGCAGAAGAAGCAAATGTAAGTCAGCCGGAAGCTTTTTCTGAAAACGGAAAAACTAAGTTGGTAAAAAATGCGACTGTGCAAGTTAAAGATGCTTCGAAATCTTTTATGATGCTAAATGAATTTCCAACAGTACAAGAACTTACAGGAGCTTTAAACCAGATTGGTGCATCCACAAGAGATATGATTACTATTTTACAAAGTATAAAGGCGGCAGGAGCCTTACAAGCGGAGTTAATAACACTATGATGATAGAGTCTTTATCAGTTAATCAACCTTCGTTGGGTCTTATGAGCCCGAGAGAACAAACGTTGGAAGGGGCATCGAAACAATTTGAAGCATTAATGTTTCGGCAATTTTTGGATAAGGCGATGAAGCCGATGTTCAAAAATAAAGATTTGGGAGGAAGTAATGCTGCAGATACTTAC
>CAKUXH010000072.1 GCA_934700265.1 uncultured Opitutales bacterium | reverse complement strand
GAATACCAAGCTCAATTAGTTGAGTTCCTAAAAATAAATTACGCTCTAAATGTTCAGCATCTAAAACACATAAAATACGAAAATTTTCATTAGCATGAAATAATAACTCACAGATTTCTTTTTCTTCCGGCGCATAAGCCGATAAGCCGTATGTGCCAGGCAAATCATAAAGCGTATGTGTACGTCCAAAATTATCGATTAAGTTTTCAGTAACGATTTCTGTAGTAATCCCCCCATAATTAGCCACTTTTTGATTTGAATTTGTAAGATCGTTAAAAATTGTTGTTTTACCAACATTAGGATTACCAACAATTAAAATTTGCCGACTACAAATTTCTTTGGAACTCATGTCACCCTAAGATCTATTGCGCACTCACATAAATCTCTTGCGCTTCAGCTAAACCCAAAATCAATTTACATCCACGAACTGAAATTTCCATTAAGCCGTGATGAGAAGACTTCCGTAAAGATTTAACAAATGTTCCCGGAATTAACCCCATCTCCATAAGTCTAATTCCTAAAGCACCCGTGTTATTTATAGCAGAAATACAACCCATTTCTCCCTGCTTTAACTCAGATACATTTTTTACCATACCTTTTTATAACAAACAATTTTCCCATTAATAGCAAGTTATTTTAAATTCAATTTCGAAATTTGCTTCTACAATTTACAAAATCTTATAATAATTTACAAAAAAACATACGCAAAATTTCCACAAACACATGTAAAACAATCGCAAAAAAATGTTACTTTTGCATTGATTTCAATTCAAAATTGTTTTTTATTATAACATAGTTTATACGCTTAGGTGGTGGAATGGTAGACACACACGTTTGAGGGGCGTGTGCTGAGAGGCGTGGGGGTTCGAGTCCCCTCCTAAGCACCAGTTTTATATATTTTTATATATGTTAGATATTCATCGATTTCGTGAAGCGTTTGACGAGATTCAACGCAGTATTTCAACCAAACATTTTGTATGCGATTTAAACAAGATTCGTGAATTAGATGGCAAACGCATCGCTTGTTTAAAAGCTTTTGAGTTAGCACGCGCAAAACAACAAGCAGCTAATAAAGAAGTTTCTCGTTTAGATAAAAAATCAGATACCTTTAAAAATGCTATAAGCGAACTAAAATTATTATCAGAAGAAACTAAAAAATTAGAAGAGGACTACAAAGAAGCAGAACAAATTTTCATGAAGGAGTGGATGGCTGTCCCAAATACACCTGATGCTTCCGTTCCGATCGGTAAAAATTCTGAAGACAACAAGGAATTATATCAATGGAAACCTCAAACAGAAATTTCAAAACTTGCCTGTCCTCACTACGATATCCCCAATTTTGAACATTGGTTAGACTTTGAACGAGGCACTAAAGTTATGGGAGCTGGGTTTCCTTTCTATATTGGCCCTGTAGCTAGACTTGTACGTGCATTAATTGCATTCTTCTTAGAAAATGCCTACAATAAAGGGTATATTGAATTATTAACTCCTCTTTTAGTTAACACAGCAAGTGCAACTGCTACCGGTCAATTACCTGATAAAGAAGGACAAATGTATGGAACGGGAGATGGTTATCTTATTCCAACTGCAGAGGTACCTGTAACAAATTTTATCCGTGATGAAATCTTGAATGAAGCAGAACTCCCTAAAAAATGCTGTGCATATTCTGCATGCTTTAGAAGGGAAGCTTGAAGTTGGGGAAAAGATGTTCGTGGACTTAATCGCTTACATCAATTTGACAAAGTTGAACTCGTTCAATGGGTACATCCAGAAAAAAGCTTTAAACAACTAGAAGTATTACGTAAAGATGCTGAGGAATTACTACAAAAACTGGAACTTCCTTACCGTGTTCTTTCTATTTGTACCGGAGATATGGGCTTCCCACATGCTAAACAGTATGATTTAGAGGTCTGGGCCGCTGGTCAAAAGCGCTGGTTAGAAGTTTCAAGTTGTAGCTGTTTTACTGACTTCCAAGCCAGAAGAGCAAATATCCGTTATCGTGCAAGTGATGGAACTTTAAAATTTGTACATACACTCAATGGTTCCGGCTTGGCTGTACCACGGGTTTTAGCAGCAATTCTTGAAAATAATTATATGGGCGAAGGTAAAGTTAAAATTCCATCGATTTTACACAAGTGGTTACCAGAAAAGGAAATACAATTTTAATAGTTTGGTACAAAAAACAATAAAAAGCTCTTTAAGAATTAAATTCTTAAAGAGCTTTATTATATTGAATTTATAAAAAATAATTAATTGTTGCTTTTAAAATCATCCGTAATTAATCTTATTCCAGCAATTTTATAAGCACGATTAGTAAAACTAAATACCTGATTTTTATTAACCACCACTAATTGTCCTCCAGGCATATTTAAATTTAACGTGTAATTTTCAAGTTGAAAATGTTTACCAAATGCACACGCCACTGCACATGAGCTTGATCCTGATCCTAAAGTATAACCAGAGCCACGCTCCCAAATTTCAATACGAGCAGTAAGCAATTTTTCATTCCAATCTACAAACTGCACATTAGTTTTATTTGGAAAAGCTTGATGTGTTTCCAATAAACTTCCTAATGCATATGCAATTGCTTTCGTAGGATTTTTTATAGGAACAACGCAATGCGGATTCCCCATATTTACTTTATATAAATCTACAATTTCTGGTAAAGAATATAAATTTCTTAAATCATTTGGAATATGAAATTTAATAATTTCTGTAACTTGACCAATACCCAAAGAAATGTTAGAATATATGATATTGTTTTTCTCAGTATTAATCACGTGCACACAGCATTTTTGTGATGGAATTAAACAAATTTTCTCATTTAAATTAATTTGCTGTGCATCGCATAAATATCGAGAAAAAATTGTTAGACCATTTCCACTTATTTCAGCTAATGTACCATCAGAATTATAAATTTTCACCCCAAAAATATTTTCACCTATCTGCTTTGGTCCAACTAAAACACCATCACCCCCTAAACCTTTATGACGATCACAAAAATTTTTTATCCAAACTTCATCAATATTTTCATGAGGGTTAATAGTTGGATCAAAGATCCAATAATCATTCCCTAATGCATGATACTTATATAAATTCATAACAATTGATTTTGTCTAAATTTTAATAAAAGCTTTCCTAAAACTGAAGCCACTATAGCAGAAATCGTAAATGATAAAAAATAGTTTTTTAAATAACCTATAGGGACACCATAGAACAAAAAATGAATCCAAACAAATAATATCTGTAAAATTACATTTAAAGAAATGCTCCATGTAAATGTTCGATATCTAAAAACATTACGCCAAGCGTTTCCCTGAAATAAAACAACAGGACCTGATAGTAGTAATGCAGATAATCCCCACAAATGTGTTTCAAAGTTTATCGAATCTATCAAAACCCCTAAACAAATATTACAAAAAATAGCTTCTCTTTTTCTTAAACCACACACACTAAAAAGAATAATTGCCCCATAAAAAAATAAAGATGTGTTTAACACAGAAGTTAAAAGAATATTTAGCCAAACGATTGGCAATGTTATACTAAAGAAAATACACGTATGGTATAAAAATCTCATTGTGTTAACGTAGGAACCAAAATTCCAACTTCATGTAAATAACCTAAATAGTTTCCTAAAGCAACGATTCCCACAAACTCACTCCCATCTTTTTTTACACTCAATAATTTTCCAATGTAAATATGATTAGGGAATTGTTGCCCCAAATAGCTAGTTTCAAGCGTTTGTGGGCATATTTGATCATCATCTGCTTTTAAACCTAACAACTTAGCTTTAAAACACTGAGTCCCAAAAGAAAATTCTTGTTCAATACCATGTAAAATTCTTGTTTCTTGCTCTGATTCCATTTTCACTAAAACTTTAAAATTTGGATCCGTAATCAATTCAATTCTAGCAACTTTATCTTTTACATCTTTTATCCGCCCAACTACACCTTCAGTACAAATAACCCCTTGTCCTATTTTAACACCATCTTGAGCCCCTTTATCAACAATAATCCATTGATTCCAGGTTTCAAAAGAACGATGAATCACTCGAGCAGGTACCAATTTAAAATTTTCACCTACAGTAATTTTCTCAATTTTTAAAATTCTCTGAGCAAAATCAATCTGATCACTTTGTTCAGAAAGTTTTAACTTTAAGTAAGCATTTTCTTTAATAAGATCACAAATATTATCTAACAAATCTTGTTTAGAACATAAAGAAAGTGCACTAGATATTTGTAAAGATTTTAACTTCTCAACCAAATAAAAAATAGGAACTTGTGAATTAAAAAATGAATTTTGTAATTTATTTTTTATTCCAACAGGAATAACGAAACACCAAAATACTAAAAATAAAAGTACATAAATACCCAAAGGTCGCCAAGATTTTTTGTACAATCAATATTCCTCGTTTAACCAGAATGTTAAGTTTTGTAAAACAGCTCCTGTACCATTAGCAACCGCTCTTAATGGATCTTCAGCAATGATTACAGGAAGATGCGTAGCATCACTCAACTTACGATCCAAGTTTCGAATCATAGAACCACCACCCGCCAGCACAATACCTCGGTCAACTAAATCTGCAGCTAATTCAGGTGGGCACCGATCTAATGCTTGACGTACCACTTCAACAATAGCTGTTATAGCATCAAATAAAGCATCCCTAATTTCTACCGATGTAATTTTAACGGTTCTCGGTAAACCAGAAATTGTATCACGACCTTTTACTTCCAAACTCAATTCTTCCTGCAATGGAGCAGCTGAACCTATCGCAATCTTGATATCTTCTGCCATACGTTCCCCAATAAGCAAATTGTAAGTCTTCTTAAGATGATTAGTGATGGCCATATCCATTTGATCTCCACCAACA
>CAKUXH010000071.1 GCA_934700265.1 uncultured Opitutales bacterium | reverse complement strand
TATTATCTTAACGGCGACAATAACCTATATCCCATAACAACCAATTTAAAAATCAAAAATAAAAAAAGGCTTCAATCTAATCAATAAAAAAGGTTTCAATCATAAACGAAACAATTGAATTGAATTGGACTGGACTGGACCCATTTTGATTAAAAAAGGCAATTAAATAATACCAATATTTTAAATGTATTTAAAGTATTAAATCACAAAATTTTGAAATTCATATGGTTTAATATAAAAACATTTATTGATTAAATTTCTATATTAAATATTTACAAAAATTTTAGTTGAAAAGCAAATATCAACTCGCTATTATGTCATTAAAAAAATAACATATAAAAGGAGTAATAAAAATGGCAACATATTTCAAGCAAAAAAAATGCAACTTTACAATGATTCCTAATGAAGTTTTAAGAGATAAGAATTTAAGCAGAAAAGCAAAAGGATTATATGCAGAAATATATTCGTATATTACTATCCCAAATTTTAAATTGAGTAAAAGTTATTTGATTAAACAAGGTTCAGAGGGTGAAACTGCTTTCAATAGCATGTGGAACGAGTTAAAAGAAAAAGGATATTTAAAACAATATAGAATACGTTCGGCTAACAGTGACAATGGTTTTATTTATGAATACGACTTATTAGATAAACCAGACTTAGAAAAACCCTATTTGATAAATGTAAAAATTGATGGATCACAAGGAGCTAAAAATACCCTAAAAAACATTGAAAATAAAGGTATACCTACTGAAAAAAATACCGAAAATCTGGGAAATGATAAAAATAATACCCTTGATTTTGTACCCCCTAGGTTTTCTACCCTATACAATTCTCATACGGTACAAGATGGGGGTTATATTAATAATACTTATCTGAATAATACTGATTTGAATAATACTTATTATTCTGTTGTAAGTAAGAAAGAAAGCGAAAACGCAAAACCCAAAAACGAACCAAAAGACAACAAAAAAACCTTCAATGAATTAATTGAAGGCTATACTGACAACAAGGAGTTGAGAGAAGAGCTGAAAGAGCATCTTAAAACCAGAAAGTCAAAAAAAGCCAGTCTGACTAATCGGGCTGTAATATTAAGTCTAAATAAATTAGATGCCTTAGCAAATAATGACAGAGAAAAAATTCTAATTGTTCAGAATTCAATCATGAACGGTTGGGCTGGATTCTTCCCGCTAAAAAAAGGAGAAGTTCCTCGGCAAAAACAAGAGCGTTCTTATTCAATCGAAGAATTTGCCGCATATAACATATTCGACGACTGATGCGTGTTCAAAGGGTTATATATCGGCAAAAAGATATCAAATTTAAGTTTTTTTGCTTATGTAGTGTAATTTTACCTTTTATAAAAAACTACGCTAAAAACGAAAATTAGACCGTTTAATTAAATAACTTGAATTGTGAACGTATCTTCGTTTAAAAATACATCTTGTTGTAATAAATAAACGGCGTTTATTAGTGCTACAACCATATCAACTTTGCCTGAAGATTTTTTCTTGGTTACATAACGGTTCATGTTAGTGTCAAATGTACACTTTGCATTCCCGAAGTTTATCTCAAGAAGTTTATTCTCTTCGTAGGAAAAATCTCCATTTACTATTTTTTCATATAACAGCTTTGTTGGGCTATGTAATACGCTTGAATGTTGTTTTATTTCAACCGTATTGTATTTCGCATCCCATTTTTGAGCCGAACTTAAAGCGTTGTATCGGTCAAATCCTATCGCCTGTATTTGTACTCCGTACTTTTCTTCAACCGCAAATACAAAGTCTTCAATAACTTTATAATCTACTGTTTTATTTCCGCAAGCTATACACTTCATTTCATGAATGAACTGGTAATAGTTAATTTTCTCGAACCTATTTTTTTCTTCAATTCTTCCCTCTGGAATAAATGCTATCACATCTGCTAAAATTTTTCCATCCTCTTCTGCTGTAATTGCTACTGCGCAGTTATCGTTTGTCATTGACAAGTCAACGCCTAAATAAACAACCTTTCCAGCCCAATTTATTTTATTAACCTTACATTTTCTCACATCATTTACATCGACATATGTTTCTGTGCCTAGTCCTTGGTAAATAATATTACAGTGCTTGGTTAAAAAGTTTTCTCTGGAACTCTCAACGGCTATTGCTTTTGCTCTCTTTTTGATTAAGTCTTCCCATATTTCTGGTATTTCCAGCGCTACTGGGTTTGATTGTTTTAATATTTTATCATCTGTCGCCCAGTTTGCCGTATCATCTGGTTCGTACAGCAATGCAAAGACAGTTTCATCTTTTTCAAGTCCATCAAGTATTCTTTTTGCATATTTGACTTCGTCTTCGAACGGGTTCTCAACAGTTGGGTATTTAGTTGAGATTATAAATCCCAGCTTATTTAAAATATTTAATTGTCCTGACCTCATCGCTTCGATCGGGTAGTTATTCGGTAACGCTCCGACCTCATCTGCAACAAATACTGACGGAAGACGACCGTCCATTCTGCTGGTCGAGTAGTTAAGTGGAATATATTTGCTTTGTGTTGGTATAAAAGACACATAATCTCGAAGTAATTTAAACCTTTTGTTCCCTTTAAACTCGTAAACTAACGGACTACTTCGTATTGTTTCGCAGATTGCTTCTCGCACCTCTCTTGATAGCGCTCCGTCTGGTGCTACCGAATAGAATTTACTGTAGCTTGGTTCCAATAAAAATAGCAAAATAAACAATTTTGCTACTTCATAAGTCTTAAAATTTTTTCTGGCTATCTCTAGTATCGCCGTTTCATATCTTCTTTTCTTTGGGTTATCACGATGTACCGTGCAAAGTACCGCTATATCAAGTAACCACTGATATCCCGTGTTGCACTCGTATAATGTCTTGCCTGCTTTTAAGCCTTTCGGCATAACCAATAATTTAAGTATATTTTCTATTTGCTTAACCTTTTTCTCATTAATGATATATTTATCACTTTTACCATCTGAAATATCTATGAATAATTCACATTGTTTGATTACATATTTTGGGGCGGAGACTTCTTTGTTAATTACTTTTAATGCGTATTCATAGCCCTTGTTATTATTCATTTTCACCATTTATCATTTTGAATAATGGGTCTTCTCCGCCGTCGTCATCATCTGTAAACTCTTTTATTATTCTCATTAATGTTGACACTGTTTTATTAGCACTGTCTGTTGTTCTGTTATACGCATTAATCGACGGATTCTCATATAAATTTTTTCTGCCTTTTACATATTCTTTTGTAACCATAGCACCATTTTCTTTTAATGCATTTTCAAGGTCATTAAGTATTTGAAGTTGAACTTGGTATCTCTTGAAAGTAGTAACAAAAAAGAAGTTTTGCCGTACTCCACTTTCTTCAGCTATTCTTAGTATTTCCTTTGCTTGCTCATTAAGACTCATTCTATTGTTCATAATTTATTTCACTCCATTCTTTAATCCCATATATCGCAAACGCTAGTTGAGTTAAATCAAGGAACGCTCTTCCATATGTATGGTTGACCATATCTAAAGCGAACCAGAATATTTCACCTATCGCCCATAAATAAAAACAGGCGACTTTCTTTTTTACATTTAAAAAACTGCCTGTAAGAGATACGGCAGTCAACACCCATGTTATATCAAACCTATTCATTTATTTTCACTGCCTTTTCTCCTGTGAGTTGTTCCCACCTATTTATGATTACATCTACAAATCTTGGGTCAAGTTCCATTGTGTAACATGTGCGGTTTAGCTGTTCACAAGCAATCAATGTGCTACCACTCCCTCCGAAGAAATCTATTACATTTTCTCCTCTTTTACTGCTGTTATTTATCAACCTTGCAATTAGTTTTATTGGTTTCATTGTAGGATGTAAATCACTTCTTAATGGTTTATCTTCATGAATAACCGTTACAGGTAGTTTGTCAGCCAGTATATCTTTTATCATGTCTTTTAGTTCGTCTTTGCTTAGCTTATCAAGGTCTATTTTGTCCTCAAATACCGTTGTTTGCTTCCTGTCTTTAGTAAAATAGTGACCAGCTCCATTTTTCCACCCATACAAACATGGCTCATGTTTCCATTGGTAGTCTTGTCTGCCTAATACAAGAGCATTTTTAACCCATATAAGTGCTTGTTTTGTTTGACCACCTGCATCTTTTAATGCTTTTCTGAAGTTTAAACCCTCGGTGTCTGCATGGAATATATAATAAGCTCCGCCCTCTTTAAGCGTATTAAGCATATTACTGTAAAATTCATATAAGAACTCATAGAAACTATTGTCATCCATGTTGTCATTTTCTATTTTACCCGCTGAACCCTCGTAGTCTACGTTGTACGGTGGGTCTGTTACGCATAGATCCATCATTTCTCCGTCTGTTAATGCCCTTACATCGTCTGGTTCAGTTGCACTTCCGCACATTAATCGGTGTCTTCCCAGCTGATATATGTCACCAAGCTTTGATTTTGGTTCTTTTGGTACTTCTATTTCCTCTTCTTGCTCTTCATCAAACTCTATATCCTGCTGGTCAAAGTCGAAATCATCAAGGTCAAAGCCTGTTAATGACACGTCAAAGTCCATTTCTTCTAGTGCTTGTAGCTCTTCTTTTAGTATTTCATCATCCCAACCAGCATCAAGTGCCAGTTTATTGTCTGCTATTATGTACGCTCGCTTTTGCGCTTCGGTTAAATCCTCAACAAATAAGCATGGTACTTCTTTCATCCCGAGTTTTTTAGCTCCTAGCACTCGCCCATGCCCTGCTATTATTCCATAGTCGCTGTCTATTAGCACTGGATTAATAAAGCCGAACTCTTGAATGCTGTTTGCTATCCTCTCTACTTGCTCTTCACTATGCGTTCTTGCGTTCTTTTCATACGGTTTTAGCCTTTTTATGTCT
>CAKUXH010000070.1 GCA_934700265.1 uncultured Opitutales bacterium | reverse complement strand
AGGACAGATGATTGCAATAAAGGGTAGTTTGCAACAAAACAACTACACTGATAAAGACGGTAACAAACGTACTTCTTTTGATGTTGTTGTTGAGCAAGCTGATTTCTGCGGAAGTAGATCGGACAAGCAGTCTGCCGATATTGATTATCAGGAAGCAGATACGGCAGAATATGACGAAGTCGATATGAACGAAGATTTACCTTTTAATTAAGGGTTTATATCTTCCCACAACAAAAAGATTAACAATGAATTTATAGTGGCGGGTAGTCGCACACCATTTAACGAAAGTTATCTAAAACGCTGCACATAGGACTATAAATTATCGCTTTAGCGGTGGCGATTAATAAATAACCGCTAGAAAGGTGTTTAATATGGCAAGACCTAATAAGATTGGACTTGATTATTTTCCTGTTGACACTGAGTTTGAGCCAAAAATCAATTCAATCTGTGCAATAATCGAGAGCAAAAATCGAGAGTTGCACAGAGCGACAGTTATAGGTACTTTGTTACTGCTTTGGCAGGCAGTTTACAAAAACGGCTATTACCTAGAATTTGACGAAGATATACTAATAACTTTCGCAGTTAGAGAATGCGGACTAGGCTTTGATGATTTTACATTGATATTAGAAACTTTTATAAGCAAGGGTATATTTGATAAGACGCTTTATGAAAAACACAAAATACTGACGAGCAAAGGTTTACAAAAACAGTATTTGAATATTGCAAAAAGGCGAAGCGTTGAAATCGAAAAAAGATACTCTTTATTAAATGATGTCAAAAAAAGTATTAATGTTAACGATAACTCGGTTAATGTATGCAATAACTCGATTAATGTATGCAATAATGCAACAAATAAAAGAAAAGAAAATAAAAGAAAAGAAAATGAAACAAAACTAAACAATACTTTAATTAATAATTTCGAGTTGGTTAAAGAAAAGTTATTTGAATGCTACTCGTCTGTAACATACAATAGTTGGCTTGCAGAGTTAGAAGTTATTGATTGTGACGATACAACACTAACATTAGCAGTAAGATACAAGTTTACAGCCGACACGATTACAGATAACTACCTTGACAAGATAACCGAATTTATCGAAGAAGTATACGGAAAAAAATACGAAGTAAAAATTGATTGGAAACTAGGTGTTTAATATGGCAAATGATTATATTTTAGCGTTTATACCGAAAGGCAGAGAAAACGCTATAAGTCAACGAGATTTAGCACTTGTGGCACAGGTAAGCAAACGTCAGGCTAGGAAACTGGTAGAAGAAAGCCGACAGCGTGGCAATCCTATTTGTTCAAGCGATAACGGTTATTGGATTGGCAACCGCAAAGATATTAACCGCACTTTGCAACGCTTGTATTCGCAAGTCAAGTGTATGCAATGCACAATTAAAGGCTTGGAATATGCATTGGGGGAAGTGGAAGAATGAAACAAAAGATAGAACTTTTTAATGATAATTTTCAAAATTTCAAAAGGTACGGCATACCAAAAGCACAATTAGTAATTGCTGATATACCATACAACATAGGTAATAACTTTTATGGCTCTAATCCGATGTGGTACAACGGCGGAGATAATAAAAACGGCGAAAGCAAACTAGCAGGAAAAGCAGCGTTTAACAGTGATTTTAATTTCAACATTGCAGAATACTTTCATTTTTGCAATCGCCTACTTAAAAAGGAGCCTAAAAAGGCAGGAGCAAGGGGAAGAAGTTCCGATGCTCCTTGTATGATTGTTTTTTGTTCTTTTGAACAAATACAAACCGTTATAAAATATGCTGAAAAGTATGGCTTTAAACACTACATACCACTGATTTTTTGTAAGAATTATAGCCCACAAGTTTTAAAAGCTAATATGCGAATTTGCGGAGCGACTGAATACGCCTTAATTTTATATCGTGATAAACTTCCGAAGTTTCGCAATATCGGAGCAGACGGAAAAAACCATATGATTTTTAATTGGTTTGAATGGAAAAGAGATAATTCAAAAGAATATCCGAAAATTCATCCGGCACAAAAACCTGTAAATTTATTAAAAAAACTTATTGAGATTTTTACTGACGAAGGCGATGTAGTAATTGACCCTTGTGCAGGAAGTGCAACAACGCTACGAGCTTGTCAAGAATTAAACAGAAGTTGCTATGGCTTTGAAATTTCAAAAGACTTTTATAAACAGGCAAAAGAAAAAATGTTAAGTAATGTTGTTGTTCAAAATAATTTTTTAGGAGTGAATTTATGAAGTACATAATACCCGATATACCGCCGAGCATTAACAAATTCATCGGCAGGACGAATATATGGGAATACCAAAAGGCTAAAAAAGAGTGGATTGCACTTTGCACATATTTGAGAAAACCACCGAAGCCGATTGAAAAGGCAAAAGTTACAATTACTTTCTTTTTCAAAGACCATCGCCGACACGATGCCGATAATTATCAAAAATTCTTACTAGACGGACTTGTTAAAGCCGGAATAATAGTTGATGATGATTTTGAACATATAACGGTGACTTGCAAAGGCGATTATGACAGGCAAGAGCCTAGAACAGAGATTGAGGTGGTGGCAATATGAAATATCCGTGTGACAAATGCAAAAAATGTAATCGTGGAAAAGAATGCGAAGAATGGAATAAATGGTTTTTCGCAAAATGGAACGAAGTTTGTAAACCATTTAAAGATTTAAAAAAGGAGCGATAAAAATGCAAGGATTTATATTATTTATGTGTGGATTGATTGTTGGCATATTTATAACCGCACTAACACAGGCAAACAGAAACAGAGAAGATAAAGAGCGAGCGGAATACGCAATAAAAAGAGCAGAACGATATAAAGAGTTTATCGAGAAGAATGACATTGGAGATTTTAAAAAATGAAAGTTTTAAGTTTATTTGACGTAATATCTTGCGGTATGCTTGCACTTGAACGAGCAAAAATACCAATTGAAAGATATGTCGCTTATGAAATTGATAAATACGCAATTAAAGTCAGTCGGACAAACTATCCGCAGATTGAACAATGCGGCGATGTTACAAATGCTGATTTTACAAAATATAAAGATTTTGATTTGCTTATCGGCGGTAGTCCTTGTACTTTTTGGAGTATAGCTAGAAGCAACCGGGAAACAACGCCGGATGGCATTGGCGGTCAATTGTTTATGCAATATGTAAGAGCATTAAAAGAGAGCGGTTGTAAATATTTTTTGTATGAGAATAACTACTCAATACATAAAAATATCAAAGCATTTATATCAAAACAATTAGGTGTTGAGCCTATAATGATAAACTCGGCTTTAGTATCGGCACAACAGAGAAAGCGTTGTTATTGGACTAACATACCTGATGTCAGACAACCAAGCGATAAAGGAATTTTGTTGAAAGATATTTTGCAAAGCGGTTTAGATTTGACCGGTAGAGATAAATCATACTGCATTACTGCCAGTTACAACGGAGCAGTTGTTTTTAATACACTCGAACGCAAGCAACGAACAATGATTGCCGAGCCTGTTATTTTACAACGTTCGCACGGATTTAATAAAGGCGGTTTGAAAAAAGAAAAAGCACCGACCGTAACAGCAAATGGAAGTTATCAATATAATAATTATTGTTGCGAACCTGTAAGAATAGGACAGTACGGAAAAGGCGGACAGGGACAGCGTATTTATTCGATTAACGGCAAATCAATTACATTATCAGCTAATGGTGGCGGACAAGGAGAAAAAACAGGTTTGTATCTTTGTCCTGTTGACACAAACGAGAAAGAATTAAAAATTTATGAAGTTAAAAATGGATTTATTACTGTTAAGGATAAAAAACATCCTATCTCATTGCCGGATGGGTTATATATCATTAGGAAACTAACACCGATAGAAGCAGAAAGATTGCAAACACTGCCAGATGATTACACAGATGGCATAAGCAATACTCAACGCTATAAATGTATCGGCAACGGTTGGACTGTTGATGTTATTGCACATATATTAAAAAATTTAAAGGAGCGTAAAAAATACGATGCTTGAAGTTTTATATCGCATTTATGAAGTGGCGGACGAAGCAACCAAAAAAGCTAATAGAGAAAAAATAGGAGAATGGGCTTTTGTATATTCAACAAGTAAAGCTGAAAACATAGAATTGCTTATGGATGTTATTATTTGTGATAATCGAAATCAATTTAAAGACATCATCCGTAATGAATACGGCGAAAACATAAAATTTAGTTACTCTAAAAAACTACAACCAGGCGATGTATATTGCATTATCATTGGTGAACATTGCTACAACACCGAACGCTATTTTAATAAAATAAGTTTTAAATGCGACTATTGCGGCACTCAAATAGAAACTTACTATGACCGTCCTATATGTTTTGATAATTATGAAATAACGCATAAATTATATAATATTGAAAAATATAGGAAGAAAAGATTTTGCAGCTTTGATTGTAAACAAAATTATTTTAAAGAAATTCAAATGAAAATAAATCCAAATTATGAAGATGAATTTTTTATTGAAAAAGATATGTTCACAAAAGATATATCTGGATACATATATAAAATAACTAAAAAATCAACAGGAGAGTTTTATGTTGGTAAAACAATTTATGCTCCAATTTGGAGATGGGGTCAGCATTTGAAAACAGAGAGATTTCCAATCGAAAAAATTACGGACTATAAGTTTGAAGTGCTAGAAATAGTGCCAAAAAACGAAAATATTCTAGTGCGTGAAAAGCATTATATACAAAAGTTTTATAAAGAAAATCCTAAAAAGTCTCTTAACATTATGTGTACCGCAAACATTGAAGATGACAGTCAAATGAATTTTTTTAAGGAGTGATAAATAGTGAACGATAATGTAAATCATCCATCACATTATGAAACAGGCAACTTTGAATGTATTGATGTGATGATTGAAACACAGGGTATTGATGCAGTTTTAGATTTTTGCATCTGTAACGCTTTTAAATATCTATAC
>CAKUXH010000069.1 GCA_934700265.1 uncultured Opitutales bacterium | reverse complement strand
TATATGGGATGGTAAGATACCCGAAGAATTCAAATCTGGTGCTTGGTGGCAAAAAAGAAATTTATGGATTTAATCGTTGATAAAAACCACAAATAATCTTTTGCAATTTCCGGCCATTCCTTCGATAATAACAAACATGGGAGGATTTATGCAACAATCTGTTCGAATCTTATTAATCAATAAACAAAACGAAATTGCGCTTGTTTCGGCTGAAGATTCTAAATTAAGATCGGTAGATGGTAGTTATAAGGGGCGTTTTTGGTTTTTACCGGGAGGGAAAATTGAAGAAAGCGAGACGATGCTCGAGGCTATTTATCGTGAACTGCAGGAAGAAACAGGTTTGAAAAGGCATAATCTTGAGGTTGGCCCTGTTGTTTGGCAAGGAACTGTGAATTTGCTAAAGAATGATAAGCCATTAGATATTCGACAATTTTTCTTTGTGGTATACACGAATACGAATGATTTGCAATTCTATCAGTTGGATAATTGGGAATCCAGGCATTTGAAAAATTTAAGCTGGTTCTCTTTAGATGCTATAAAAAATTTCCAAGAGACCATTTACCCTATCGGTTTATCTGATCTCCTGCCTTCTATTCTTGAAAAACGATTTCCGAAACAACCCATTGAAATCGATTTAAACCGAAAAACCTAAAATAAGGCAGAAATTATAACCTTGAAAGATCTTTTACAAAAGATCCTTAAAAATCCTACCTCTTGGAGTACATTGAAAACAAATTGCGCTTGGGTAGTAGTATGTCGGACTATTACGAGGATAACCTCCAAAAATTTGATCATAAACGTTCCATTTATGAATCCGTAGCGCAATTGCCATCCGCAGAAAACACCGACAAAATTATTCGCTACGAACCCTACTTACAACGCCCTATCGAAAGGAATCTGCGATTACTGCGCTCTTTACAAGGATATTGGCAGATGAGTCTTGGCTTCGTTGGGTAAAAACATTGCTCGTTTCGCATCATTTCGCAAAGGGGGTGTGTTCTTGAAATCCATAAAACGGTCTCCATGAATCACAGATTATCCCTCGAATGATGCTACCATTGCCTACTCCGCTTTGGTAAATGTCCAATTTTTGATTTTAGACTAATCTCTAGCATTCCACGCCTCCAGGTTTATCTTCGTCTTAATCTCTCTCTGATACAACCAAAAAAACTGCGTCTCTAACAAAGGCAGCTATAAATTTAGATCCCTGGAGTAAGTTAAAATGATATACATAAGGATGGGTTACAAATATAGTTTCTGTGTTTTTACCTGAGATAAGAGTTAAAAGTTTTCCTTTCAAAACTTTGTCCTTCGAATCTTTTTAATAAAAACTTCCACCCGCATTAACAAATACACGTTTACTTACTTTGTGTAAAACAATACAGCTTGCCTGCTCAACATTATTGCTTATCGAATACTTTGGTTTGTTTTTCTTCCTCTTTTTTTATAAGATCTTCGAAGCGATCCATAGGAGGATAAACATCTTTTACCTTAAAGTTTCTTAAAGCTTTGAGCATTTTCTTTTCATAATCATCGTAATTATCTAAAGTTAAACGATGCCAATCGCGTTTCGTACAGTAAAAGTAAAATCTTACGATATTAGGTTGTGCATGATGAGAATCATAATAGTTTGCTAAATTTTGGACAAAATCACAGTCATAGAATCCATAAATTTTTACATTGTCAATCTCAGATAGTTTTTCCACCAATAACCTCTGCATATAAACATATTGCATCGTCAATTCTGTTTCCAAAAATCTTATAAATGAATAAGGCGGAATCACGAAGTGAAATGTTACGTTTTTGGCCTTTAATACATAAGGTAAAATATGTTTTTCGATGATTGTTTCAAAAGTAACTTTTTGCTCCTTGGAAATTTTTTGTTCTTCAAAATTTTTGAAAAGTTCAATCTGGTTGGCGTTCTTACAAAATTCCTTCTGAGCTTTTTGAAACTCTGGCTGATCCCAACGATAAGACCAACCCAACAAAGAATTTTTGCCATCAAAATTTTTGATACCCAAACCTTCTAAAGATGTCTTTAAGGCCCAATTTACACTTCTCAAAAAGACATTTTTTGTATCTAAGTGAGGTCCTTGCAATCTCGATTCTACCCAAAACGGTTCAAATGAATAAACAATATGTTTTATAGACTTCGTATTTAAAAGCTTTTGAAACAAGAATTCAAAATCCAAATAATTACCACTGCTGACGTAACCGTTTATTGCATTATCCGCTGGTGTTAAAGGAATATCTTGGAAGTGTGAACTTATTCCGATAAATGTATCTATTTGAGGGTTATTAGGTAAAATATTATTTACCAAACCGATATTCATAAGTTGATTGTTGTAATACTTATGAAATTTGAACCATGGCATATGCCAAATACAAAAAGGATCCAATGTATATGTTAATACTGCAATGCTTATCGCCATCAAAATATTGATGCCAATAAAAAATAACGTACAAAATTTGTAATTGCTCATATAATTAAAACTGCCAATAAAGAAAATCTATCCTGTCTGCATTTTCACAAATTCTTGAAATAATAGCTGCTATCGTTCCCCAAAAAACTGCTATTAAGAAGAAAATTTTGATAATAGAAGGTTTACAAAATCTGGAAAACTGATCTCGGATATTTTTCAAAAACAGGCAAATGAATAGGCAAACAAGGCAATATTTTAAATTATAACGAAGTTGGGAACTTGAGAACAATGTACCACGCAACAAAGCAGCGTGTGTTAGCGCATGCCAACCATTTCCAATTTCCTTTAGCCAAGAAATATTGAACATGGTCTTAACCATTTTCTCTGCATCCCCTACAGACTCAGCTCTAAAAAAGATCAAAGCGAAATTGACAAAATTGAAGGTAATAAACCAAGCGAAAAATTTATTAAGATGCAAGCCGGTTTGACGCCAGAGGTGATGAATAACGGTAGCAAGGCCGTGAAAGGTTCCCCATAAGATGAAAGTCCAGCCGGCACCATGCCAAATACCACCGATAAAAAACGTAAGAAATAAATTGATACACGTTCTTAACAATGTGCAATGGCTTCCACCAAGTGGAATATAGATATAATTTTTGAGCCAAGTTGAAAGGGTTATATGCCAACGGCGCCAAAAATCTTGTATGTCGAGCGCTTTATAGGGCGAATTAAAGTTTTCGGGAAGACGAATACCAAAAAATAATCCGGAACCAATAGCCATGTCGGCATAACCACTGAAATCGAAATAAAGCTGGAACGTATAACTCAAACTCAACAGCCAAGCGCCTAAAAATCCGATTTGATCAACATTTCCATAGCCCTGTTGAACAAAGACAGCCAATTTATCGGCAATAATAATTTTCTTAAATAAACCACAAATGAAGATGAACAAGCCTTCCCACATAAGATCCCAACGTACCTTTTTATGGAAACCGAATTGCGGCATCATTTCTTGGTAGTGGACGATTGGACCTGCAACCAGCTGTGGGAAATAAATGACGAAAAGGACATAGGTGAAAAAACTACAAGGTTGGATTTCATGTTTGTAAGCGTCTACAATGTAGGCAATTTGCTGAAAAGTATAAAAGCTGATTCCCAGAGGCAAAATAATTTTCGCAAATTGGAAATGGGTTCCCAAAAGCCAATTGCAGTTATCGATAAAAAAATTAAAGTATTTGAAGTACCCAAGTAAACTTACGTTAAATAATACACCCAACAATAAAATGAAAGGATTCCTTTCTGTCGATAAGAGTTTCCTACCAACAAAGAAATTGGTTGTAGCAGACCCCAGCAGGAGTAAAAAGAACTTCCAACTCCACGTGATGTAAAATACCGCCGACGCAATGATCAATATTGGAATTGCTAATGAAAAACGTCTACATGCGATAACCTTCCAATACAAAAATGCTGTAATCGGCAATAGTAGTGCAAAATATATGAAATCGCAGAATAGCATGACTCTAGAATCGATAAAAATTTGATAAAAAGCAAACATAAAAAGACTATTTTTGGACATCAAATCTACGGGCTAGTTCCTACGGAAATCATTTATGAAATCGTGAGAAACTACATCCTAGGATCAGTGCTTCGTGATTTTATTTAGAAATTGACTTTATTTAGAAATTGACTTTATTTAGAAATGAATTTTCAATCAAAAATTGATTTTGAAAATTGAAGCAAAGAAAATGAACGTTGCGGTTATAGGTTTAGGTTATGTGGGATGTCCTTTATTGAAGCGTTGTCTTGAAAAGGGATTATCAGCCATCGGTATCGATATCGATAAAAATCGGATTGAAGATTTGTCCAAAGGTATCAATAAAATTTCGGCGTTAGATATTTCTAATTTTCCAAATTACATAGGCGGTAAAAACTTGAAACTGTCTTCCACCTTCGATGTTTTAAAAGAAGCCGAAGCGGTTATTATTTGTTTACCGACCCCGTTAACGAAACAACATACGCCGGATTTATCTTATATAGAATCGAGCGTAAAATCCATAGCTGAAAATGCTTCTAGCGGTGTTTTGGTTATGCTTGAATCTACGACATATCCAGGAACAACGATAGAAGTTATGTTGCCAGTCTTAGAAAAGGCGTTCGGGAAAGTTGGTGTTGATTTTTATTTAGGATATTCGCCAGAAAGGGAGGATCCAGGAAATCCTTTATCAAATTTTGACAATGTCCCTAAAGTTATCAGTGGTGTAACCGAAGAATGCAAAAAAAAGGCTATTGCATTGTATTCTAAGTTCGTGAAAACTTTGGTACCGGTTTCGTCATGTTCAACGGCTGAAATGGTAAAAATTTGGGAGAATACGTTTAGAGCTATCAATATTTCTGCAGTCAATGAATTAAAAATGATTTGTGACCGTATGGGTATGGATGTTTGGGAAATTATCGATGCGGCAAAAACGAAACCTTATGGTTTTACTCCATTTTATCCAGGTCCTGGTATGGGAGGGCATTGTATCCCTGTAGATCCATTTTACCTGACTTGGAAAGCAAAGGAGTATGAGATTCATACGCGCTTTATTGAGTTGGCTGGTGAAATTAATTTTCGTATGCACTCCTATGTTGTAGAGAAAGTTGTCTCAGCCTTAAATATGCAGAAGAAATCAGCCAATGGAGCGAAAGTTTTGGTCTTTGGGTTGGCGTACAAGGCCAATATT
>CAKUXH010000068.1 GCA_934700265.1 uncultured Opitutales bacterium | reverse complement strand
CCTCTATTCACACACACTTCTCCCTCCCCTGTCAACCTATTTTTTCTACTTTTTTATCCCTACCTATCCCGTTAAATTAAGAAATGCTGATAAAATACGGGTTTAAGCTCTACAAATTTATATTATACTTTGCAAAAACTTCTTTTATAATGGTAGCATAATCGTCTGTTTTCATAAAACCGCTTAGATCTTTTTTATAATCTTCGTCTCTCGTTAATAAAAAAACGATAAGCGTTTCCCTAAAAACAAGTGCCGCCTCAAAGTTTATTTTTTTCTTATAAAGTATTTCTAAACGCTCTGGGTCATCTTCCATATACATAGCTCCTCTAAGCTTTTCAATATCATTTTTTAAATTTTCCCGAATATTCATTAATTCTAATATATCTTCATCAAAAGTATCCCTACTGATGATATCCTCCCTGAGGACTTCCCTCTTATCACAAACTCTCAAAGTATTTTCCACTTTTTCGCAAGGTTCATCTGCTTTTAATGCAGGAATAATGCTAAAGCAACAAAGTCCTATTATAAATTTCATATCCATAAAATTAATCTATCGTTTTTTCACAAATAAGTCAATATAGTCATTTTTAGCCCATATTATTTAATATTCCAAAAATTCATACAAAAAAGAAATAAAACACATTCAACATTTCTAACCGAACTTGTCTGTATTAGCCCATGTGTTCGTTGTGCTTTTTAAAAAATAGAGATACAATAGATCTCGATATGAATACATTACCAACTGAACTTGTTTCGCTATTAGGATCTTCTGTTTTTGGAAGCATCATTCGTCTTATTGGATTTTCAATTACGTCACGACATCGAGAACGACTGATAAAGTTATGCACAACACAAAAAATCGCTCACAGTATCGATATGGCAAGGAAACATCCCAGCACTGGACTTCAACTTACACGTCGAGCCATTGCACTTATAGCCGTATTTGCTATAATTTTGCTACCTAAATTGGCCTCGTTATTATATCCCGATATTCCTATTTTTATTGGATATAATCAGGCAACTGATGGTTTTTTATTCTTTTCAGGACACACTAAACTAACTTGGACCCAAATGCATGGGTTCATTATAACGCCATTGGATACGCACCTTTTATCGGCCATTATTGGACTTTATTTTGGGAGCGCACTCGTAGACTTTAAAGCATAAAAACATTATGAATATGACACACGAATTGATACGACGAACATTACTCTTACAGCTGGAAGCAGCCTATCCGGTTTCATTACCGCCAAAAACCTTGCATCAAGGCATTCAGCTAGCAGGCATTACCATGGATAAAAATGAGCTGCTTAAAGAATTAGAATACTTGCTGGACAAAGGCTTTATTACGCTCACGCAAAATGAGCTTTGCCCGCAACAGAAACGTTACAAATTATCCACGAAAGGTATTGATTTTTTAGAAAATGAAAACGAAAGACAATTCAGCTTTTAAAGAGCACATTCAGCGGATTAAAGCTGCGAAAGATACCGCATCCTTACTCGACCAGATGAAAATCGCTGAAAAATCCATGGGGATTTTATGGGAAGATCTTTTTGATCAAATTTGTAACCCAGATACGGATCTTGGAAACATTAAGGATTTAACAAACATCCTGAATAAATTGCTCCAAAGCTATCGACAATTGTTTGCTCTATCTCGAGGGATAAATAAGCCACAAACTGAGGAACAGAATTGGGAACTTTCAGAAACCATGCTAAAGGAAATTGAAGAACAGTTGCAATTGTTATGAATACATTTTTTCTACCTTATCAAATTAAATGGATTCACGATGATTCTCGCATAAAAATTATGGAAAAATCGCGACAAATTGGCTTATCTTGGGCAACAGCTTATCGAGCCTTACGTAATGCCATGCGCTTTCCAAGAACACACTACTGGATCTGTTCTCGTGATCTTCAGCAAGCTCAACTGTTCTTGAATGACTGTAAAGGATTTGCACATATTTTCAATCAGACGCTTCATCATGAAATGTTGCCAGAAAAGATCCAAGGACGAAATATCTTAACCTTAAACAATGGAAGCACATTAACAATTTTGTCGTCCAATATGAATGCACAAGCGGGTAAACGAGGTTCTCGAATTTTGGACGAATTTGCATTACATGAAGATCCAGAAGGACTTTATAATGTAGCTTATCCAGGTATCACTTGGGGCGGACAATTGGAAATTATATCCACACATCGTGGCGCTCATAACTTTTTCAATCGATTAATTGAAGAAGCTCGTACACATAAAAATGAAAAGAAAATTTCGATTCATCGGGTAACCTTAACAGATGCACTGGAACAAGGCTTTTTGAAGAAAT
The DNA here is from genome assembly GCA_934700265.1 of uncultured Opitutales bacterium. Lineage (GTDB taxonomy): Bacteria > Verrucomicrobiota > Verrucomicrobiia > Opitutales > UBA9783 > UBA1183. Next base: position 2,887 of record CAKUXH010000068.1, on the reverse strand, counting down.
TGAAAGCAAAGTTACCATTAGAAGATCCTCGCCAAAATATGGACGAAGCCGATTACTACAATTTTATCAAGAATTCTTGCGCAAGTGAAAAAAGTTTTCTGCAAGAATACATGTGTCAACCTTGTGATGATGCAACCAATCTACTGAGTTACAAATCATTAGAAGGTTGCTTTTATACTCATCAGGCCGATTGGAATCATTACTCGCACGGAATGATGTTCATGGGGATCGATTTGGCACGAACGAAAGATTTAAGTGTGTTTGCCGTCTTTGAAAAACTTGGCGACCTGTATTTTTTACGCGAATTACGCTGTTTAAAAGATGCACGCTTTGATGAACAAGAGGCGATCTTTAACCACTTATTTTCAACATTTCAAATTAACCAAGTCTGTATTGATCAGACCGGTATTGGTCGACAATTTACAGAACGCGCTCAAACTCGTTTTGGTAGCCATTGCATTCAAGGGGTACAATTCTCACAAAAAACAAAGGAAGACTTGGCTTATCATTTAAAAGCACATGTGGATCAACATACACTACGCATTCCTCGAGATGAAGCCCTTATTGAAGATTTGCTCAGCCTTAAACTTGAAGAAAATGGTAAATTATCCGCACAACATAGTACGCATGGACATGCGGATCGCTTTTGGGCTATCGCACTGGCACTGTATGCGGATCGAAAACCTAACACTTCACCATTTTCTGCAGAATTTTTTCAACCAACCCATCGTCATTCTATTTATGAAAACTAATACTTACTTAACTTCTTTTCGCCAAGATAGCATTGATCGGCTTCATTGGAATCCGATACGATCGCTAACGCCGGCAACATTATCACGCATCTTAGATGATTTTCATGCTGGGAACTTAAAACAAGCAGCGCTTGTTTGGGAAGCCATAGAACACCGTGATGACTTGCTTCAAGGCGTCATCTCAAAACTGAAAAAATCAATTTCTCGGCTTCCCTGGGAAATATTAACATTGGATAATTCTGAAGAAGCCATGCATCATAAATTTTTGCTAGAAAGATTTTACAATAATCTTACCTGTATCAATGCGTATGATGAAAATGAGCGCGGAGGAATTCCGTTACTCATACGACAAATGATGGATGCCATTGGGAAACGTTATGCGGTACATGAAATTGTTTTTAAACCTTTCACACAAAACTCACAAAAATTTCTTACGGCAGAATTTCGATTTGTACCTTTATTTTTCTTTGAAAATAAACAGGGACGGCTTCATTTTACTGGAAGTGAAGGAAATAAAAAAATTCCTTTAAACGTCGATGAATGGTTGATTACAACCGGTGATGGTCTTATGGAATCTTGCTCCATCGCCTACCTCTTCAAACATTTACCTTTAAGAGATTGGCTTATTTACTGTGAACGTAACGGTATGCCCGGAGTTAAAGGAACAACGAATGCACGTCCAGGAACACAGGAATGGGAAATTGCACGGGAAGCCGTTCAAAACTTTGGAGCTGAATTTCATGCATTGATGTCTACAGGCACCAATATTGAAGCAATTGATATTTCAGGGAAAGGTGAACTGCCCTATCCTAAGCTTGTTGAACGAATGGATCGAGCGATGGCAGCTTTATGGCGCGGCTCCGATCTAACGACACTGAGTCAAAAAGATAGCACCGGCATTTCAGCACAAAAGAATGAACGTGAACTATTGGAAGAAGACGACGCTCAAATGATTTCCGATACACTGCACGAGCAAGTCGACCGTTGTGTATTAAAATATCTCGTGGGTACAGAACATCCGAAAGCTTACTTTCAATTGAAAGCTTCGCCTAACAAAAACTTAAACAACGACTTAAATATCATCAAAACGCTTTGGGACATGGGCGTTCAACTCAGTTTGAATGATATTCGCGAACACTTTGGCATTAATCCACCAACCAATAAAGAAGATATTATAAAAAAATAAAACATTATGAAAACTTGGGACCACTTAGCACCTTACGGAACTTTTGTTCACCCAGAAGGACAACAAACCATTAATCGAAATGATGCACGTCGTTGCATTAAATGCACCAAAACGCTACCATTTCTTCTAAATATTCGGAAAATCCCCGTTTATATCGGCCATCCCGATGACCCGCATTTTCAGGGACAACCGGAACATATGAATCCTAATATCTATGGATTCGTAAAAGCACTTCAAGCTAATGAGCAAGGACTTTGGGCTCATATTGAATGGACCGCTTCTGGACAAGAACTTATCGATAATAATGTTTATACGCACCTATCACCTCGCTGGCAAATGCAAAAAGGCTCCGATGGTACCTATCATCCAATAAAACTCATTTCTATTGGCTTAACACGACATCCTAACTTGCCGGTAAATCCATTGAAAGGAACGACAAAAGCACTTGCACAACCCTTAAGTAAATTGCAAAAACGAACTGAAAAGTTAGCTATTCTACATTTTACACAAAAGGTACAACAACGCATGAAAGCAACTGGAGAAAGTTATCTAGAAGCGTGGCAAACTATTTACAAAGAAAATAATCCTGTTTTTTAATATATTTCTATGAATACAAAAAAATATAAAATTATGGCCAATGCGCAAAACGCTATTGGGGTACATTCAGGTCCGTTAACACGACGCACAAAAACAAACATTCAAGCACACACGCTTGTTTGTTTTGACACTGAGAATTACGTAAAAACATGCTCAGCAACAGATATTCCGTTTGGAATTGCGTTAAAAGACGCTTCACCGGAAAATCCTCTTGTCTGCATACTTCCACTTAATTGTGGCGAACAAACCGCCTGTTTGAAAGTAGAAGGCAATATAAATGCAGGGCAGTACATCTGCGTATCTAACCATGGGCTTGTCAAAGCACTTCCTTCCGAGGAAGGCACATATACCA
>CAKUXH010000067.1 GCA_934700265.1 uncultured Opitutales bacterium | reverse complement strand
TCTACATCTCGCAAAGATGGGTTTAAAAAAGCTTTTAATTCATCAACAGATGTAAAAGAAAATTGAGAAAGAAGTTCAATAAATGTTTCTTCTAATGGAAGCGTTTTTAAATAATCCCTTATTTCGGAAGAAATAGGTTGGGTATTGAAAGCCCAACGCATTAGTTCATCCAATCGTAAGTTATTTCATCTGAAGGTTTTGCATCCAAGTGTTTTCTTTCTCCTTTGTTCCAGAAATAGAAAATAGGGGAGGCAATAAAGATTGAAGAGAATGTTCCAACAAAAATTCCAAGCAAGAATACCAATGCATAATCACTAACAATGCCTGAACAGAAAATATATAATGCACAAGCAGGAATGAATGTGGTTAAGCTAGTAATCAACGTACGGGATAGGGTTTTATTGATAGCTAAATTGATGACTTGACCTAAAGTTAATGAAGCGTTGGCTTTAATTTCTTCTCGGATTCTATCAAAAATAATGATGGTATCGTTAATTGAATAACCTATGACCATTAATACGGCAGCTACCATGGGGGCTGTAAATTGGTGGCCAAAGGCGATGTATAAACCAATTGTAATAAGCGTATCATGCAATAAGGCAAAGACAGCTCCTACACCATAACTTAGCTCAAATCGCATAGCTACATAAATGAGAATTCCTATTAGCGCCATCAGTACAGAAATGATCGCATTTTTTTGAACTTCTGAGCTTACAGAAGCTCCCATTTGGTTTTGAGCAACATTTTTTAGATGAGCATCTGGGTAAGTAGATTGAAGCATTTTTAATACTTCGCCTGAGCGATTCTTTTCAGTTTGTATCTTCAATAAACTCATTTGATTACCTAAGTATCTTTGATAAACTGCATTTACCTCCCCTAAATGACTTTTAATTCCAAGATTACGTATTTCTTGACAATCTACAGGTTGAGTATAGCTGATAAGCATTTCATCACCACCAACAAAATCAATACCTAATACACTCTTTCCTCGTAAACTTACACCTATAATGCCGATTATAAGCAATGTTAATGAAAGTGAAAATGCCCAGAATTTGCACCGCATAAAATTATAATTAGCTTTGCCAAGCCACGCGGTTAAGGACATTGTAAACCAGCCTTTGCGAGCAATAATTTCTAGGAGAGCACGATTAAAACACAATACAGTAAATAAGGTTGTTAAGATACCAATAGCTAAAGTGATACCAAATCCTTTGACGGGACCTGTGCCCAACCAAATTAGCAAACATGCGGTTAACAATGTTGTTATATTAGAATCTAATATGGTAATAAATGCTTTTTTATGACCTTGTTCTAATGCAACAACTTCATCATGACCATTACGCATTTCTTCGCGTACACGTTCCAGAATTAACACGTTAGCATCGACAGCCATACCAAAGGTTAAGGCAAGTGCGGTAATACTTGGAAGAGTAATGGTTGCTCCAAGTATTGCCCAAGAGACAATAATGAAAATGAAGTTTAAAAGTAGAGCAACTCCAGAAACAATACCGGCAGAACGGTAATAAAATATCATTAAAGCAAGCACACATATAACGCTTGCAATGGAGGCTTGAATAGCAACAGATTTTGCTTCAGATGCTAATGAGGGTCCAACTTCATAAATTTCTGTTAGGTCTAGTTCAAATTCTAACGGATTGTTTAAAACATTGGATAATTCGATGGCTTCACGTTGTGTAAATCGTCCGGAAATGCTTGCCTGTCCTTGGGTTATTTCTGATTGAATAACAGGAGCAGAATAGACTTTTCCATCAAGAACAATTGCTAGTCGTTTGTGTAAATTCTGACGAGTAATGGTGGCAAAACTTTCTTTACCAGAATTTGTCATTTGTAAACTGATTTCATATTTGCCATAAGGATCTACAACAGGATGAGCTTCCTTTATAGATTTTCCTGTCATTTCAGGAATACGTTTTACAATAATAGGGTATTGAATTTCTTGTCCTTTTTCATCTTCAGAAGTAATAAAAAGCTTCTCATATCCCATAGGAACAACACCATCACGAATGTTATCATTAACCAAACGGAAGTCGAGTTTTGCAGGCTTTTTTAATGCATGAACGATGTCAGGATTGGATTCTAAAGAGATGCCTGGTAATTGAACTTCTATATTATTATCTCCTCTAGGACGAACAATAGGTTCTGCTAATCCTAAAGCATCAATACGTGTAGAAATAACCTCAATTGCTTTTTGTTGTAGTTGTTGTTTTTCCCAATCAGATTTTCCTTCAAGAACTTTAGAGTTTATTTCTAGAGAGAAAGCGACTCCACCTTTTAAATCTAGTCCTTGTTTGAAAACACTTTGTGAACTTCTTAATAAATGTTGCAATAAAATTTGATTGCGTTTGTCGAGATTTTTTATGTCAGATGTATTAAATTGCGTAAAAAATTGATTGAAATCACATTGTTGTTTATGGCCCAAAGCAATTAACGCGGAAACCAAGTGAGGAGATTTTTTTTCGGAAACATCTTCTTGCGCTTGAATCAATAACTTTGAAAAAGTATCTTTATTAGCTTTTACCTGACTTAAAAGATAACTACTAAAATCTTTATCTTTTAAAGGATTGAGCTGGAATAGCCCTATAATAAGAGCTAAAAAAGTGATACCTAAACGCCACTTGGTTGCATGCATAATAAAACTTTATTTTTTATTGTTTTCTAATTTTGTTTGAACAAAATTTTTGTGTAGATCTAATTTAGAGTCGCCAGATTTAATAACTAAATGATCACCTTTAACTTGGATAACACTACCAATTAATCCTGAGGTAGTCATAATTTCATCACCAGCTTTTAATGCAGCGATCATTTTTTCTTGTGCTTTTTGTCGTTTGCGTTGAGGAGCAATCAATAGAAACCAGAATGCCAAAAAGAAAAATACCATCATTAACATAGATGATGTCCCTGGATTAGGTTGAGCCAATTGATCTCCAAAAAACAAACTATTTATTTCCAACATTTTCATAATTAGTATATGAGTTAATAGATTTTTTTGTGAATTAGCAAGCTTGTTTTTATTTAAACTGTATTTTTCAATGTTTTTGTAGAAAAATATTATGGACAGTTGAGTTGTTTAAAATTTATGCAGTTAATATATGTATAATTTTTCATCTTTTGTTGACAAAGATATTTTTTTAAATTAAATATTAGAGATAATGAATGAGTTGGCGATAGATGATGTAGCGAGCCTAGGAGCAAGGGTTAAATTCTTGGCTTTAGGGAGTGCAGCTTGTCGTTGTTTAAATCATTTTTTTTTGCAACAAACTTGCATGTCAGATCTTTGTTTGGCAGTTGATACAGATTTGCGTTGTTTAGAAAGTTTAGATTCATCTTTAGCTAAGTACTGCTTCGGTAAAAATGTCTTTAGAGGTTTAAGTTCAGGAGGGGATGAAAATCTTATCAAAGATGTTTTCGATAAAGCTGATCCTGTTATTCAAACATTTTGTCAAAAGTCGGATGTTTTAATTGTTTTAGCAGGTTTAGGTGGTGGGACCGGAAGTGGTATGGTTATTCCAACTTTGCAAATAGCTAAGCAAGCAGGAACTTTTGTATTGGTTATTTCTATAATGCCGTTTTCATTTGAAGGAAAAAATAAAAGTATTAAAGCACAAGCTTTGTTAAAAGCGGTTCAAAGTTTGGCTGATTTAACGGTTCCATTTTTTAATGATATTTTATTTCAAAACTTATCAGATTCTTCAACTATAAAAGAGGCTTTTTGTAAAGGGGATGATTTATTAGGACAATTAACGCAATCATTTTTTCTAAGTTTAACACAGGTAGATACGGGGGCATTTGTTTGCAATCTTAGTAGTTTTATGCAGCATTTTTCTAACAAACCTGATTCAGTATTTTGGGGTTTTGGTCGTGGAGATGGCGAGAATGCTGTTGGCAAAGCACTTAAATCTGTTTTAGAATGTCCGAGTTTAAAAGTTAGATTAGATTTAGCGCCAATACAAAGTGCTTTTATTTATACGAATTTAACATCGGATATTACTTTAACTGACTTGAAAAATTTAAATTATGAGTTGCAAAGTTTTTTAGGAGTTCCTGATTTACAGATTTTGAACAATTGCCATTCAAATTTAGGAGGTATACAGAAGGCAGAAATATTTGTGCTATTATCTTCCTGTAAAAAGAATCTAAAAGCAATACGTTATAAAAATAAAAAACAAAAATCTAATTCTACTTCTAACATTCAAATTCAATTTGATTTTGAGACCCAAGGCATAGAATCTTATTGGGATACACCTACTTATTTGAGATTAGGTTTAAAGTTAGAATCATGAAAAAATGGTGTTGTGGGTTTTCTTTGATAGAGGTATTGGTAGGCCTTGCGATTTTTTCTATGCTTCTTACTGCGATTTTTAAGACATATTCGCATTTAAAACATGAGCAGACGATTGTAAGTGAACAATGTAATTTGTTGCCTTACATAGGAGCTTTTGAATATTTTTTAGTGCATTTAGATGTAGAGCAACGGTGTGGTAATTGGTATTGTTATCAAAACAAAGTTACGAAAAATCGGATTTTCAGCAAAGAAAAAATAAATAAATTTTGGCGCTATAAGATTCATGTGAAATGTTTAGAAAATGAATGGTACAAAATCGTTTTTTTTAATAAAACAAAAGTTTTAGGTAAACTTTATTATCATTTTAAAATAGTTAATTAAAAAAGTTTACAAAATAGATAATCTATTTTAAATCTTCTATTTGGATGCGAAGGTTATTTAAAAACATTGTTCGTTTGTGGAAGGATACAGAGTTAGAGTTTTTGCCTCTGGCTAAAGATGTTTTTAGGTATAAATGGGGGTATTTATTACCTGATATTTTTTCTGGGTTAAATGTAGCTTTGCTTGTTTTTCCGCAGGCTATGGTCTATGCCCTGTTGGCAGGATTGCCTGTTGAATATGGTCTTTATGGAGCAATTGTTGCAACCATGGTTTCGGCGTTATTTTCAGGATCTCGAGTTTTAAATTTGGGGCCAACTAATTCAACGGCTGTGGTTATGTTAAGTGCGTTAACAGCTTGTGGTGTTGGTTATGATCATTTTACAGAGGTCTTGCCTGTTGTTTTAGTCATGACAGGTTGTTTTTTGGTGATAAGTGCTTGTTTAAATATTTCATCATTGGTTCAATATGTGTCTCGAAGTGTTATTTTGGGGTATATGTCTGCAGTTATTATTATCATGATTGTCAACCAGACACATACAGCTTTGGGATTCGACCTTGATATTGTTCAAGATGGTGCGATAACTTTTTTTGATATTTTAAAAGCTACCGTGTTA
>CAKUXH010000066.1 GCA_934700265.1 uncultured Opitutales bacterium | reverse complement strand
ATTAGGAAGCGGACAAGAAGAAACAACTTTGCTTGGAAATCAGAACCGGAATAAAGAAGAACAGGAAATACCGGGCTATAATGGTGAGACTGCTCTTTTAACTCCAGAGATGGAAAAAGCAATACATAAACAACAAGAAGAGAAAAAGCAGGAAGAGAAAGAAAAAGAAGCCAGACGTAATAAGTTTGAAATTATAAAAGAACAGATAGAAATTCATACAAAGGAAGTAATCTAAAATTTTGATAGAAAAAAATAAGGAAGGAGTGAGAGATATGAAAAATCCAAAAAGAAATCCAGTGGAAAGATTTTGTGCATTACTGCTTGCATTTATTATGGTATTTACACTGGTACTGCCGGATGGGGCATTGAGTGTATCGGCGGCAGGAAATAATTCGGATGAAGCGTCAGGAGAACCTGAAGCAAGTACCGAGAAAACAACCGACGTTGAATTTACGATTTTTGAAAATGTTCCTACGACAGAAAATCCAGATAACAAAGTTGCAATTCAAGGTGCAGATTTGCAGATTAAAGAGGCAGGCACAGATAATGTAGTTGCGAATGGACAATCTGATGCAAACGGAAAAGTGAAAGTTGAAAATCTGACTTATGATACAGAAAAAAGTTATGAATATACTGTATCAAAAGCAGGATATCAATCATTAGAAAACAAATCCGTATCAATTGGAACGGTAAATGAAGTCGAAGTTACATTAGAAATGAGTGACATTAGTTTAGGAGATTTATCGGCTGTAGAATTATCTCCAAATAAAGAAGGTGTTCCTTCTCAGGTTCAAGCAGTTATCAATAACAAGATTGATAATCATGAGGTAGCAGGAGCAGCACAGTATAAATGGGAATCTTCCAATCCAGCAGTTGCAGATGTAGATGGAAATGGCTTGATCACTGCTAAAGGAAGAGGAAGTGCAACAATTACTGTATCCAGAAATGGAAAAAGTGCTCAGACAACGATAAAAGTAAAAGAAGTTCCGTCAATGGAATTGAATGTAACTCCGGACAATGGAACAGATGTTAAAAGTGTTATAGCAAAAGCAAGTTTGCCAACAGATGCAACAGGAGGAACGGTTACATTTTCAGTAAACGGTGCCGACAATGTAGTTGATGTGGCAGCAGATGGAACAGCAGAACTGATTTTAAATGGCGCAGTGATGGGCACATTAAATATCAGTGCAGTTTATTCTGGAAATGAACTTTATTATGAAGCTAGTGCAAGCACAAATGGAAGTTACAAACAGAGTAAAGATATTACTTTAAAAGATGAAAAAAATAGTAGTAACACAACAATTACTTATGGAGTGAATGAAGTACCGGCACTTTCTGTTTTTGATGCGGAAGACAGAGTTGTTACATTTTCATCTTCTGATTCGTCTGTAATAGAAGCAACTCCAGATGGTAAATTAACGGTAAAAGGGGAAGGAACTGCTAAAATTATTGCAACAGCAGCAGAAAGTGATAATTATACAGAAGCGAGCGCTTCTTATGAAGTTACAGTTAATAAAAACACAATTAAAAATACAATCACATTTGCAGACTTTGAATGGAATGTAGCAGATGCGTCAAAAGTATATGATGGAAATAAAAAGGTTCGAATTACAGGTACCTTGAAAAATGCTGATGTTATAGATAACGTTCAAGTTACAGTAAGTGCTCAATTAAAAAAATCAGGTGTAGGAAGTTACTCTGAGTTTACTGTTACAGATGATGATGCAGATATTACCTTAAAAGGTGCAGATAATTATAAGATAACGACAGATTTTTCTCTAAAAGAGATTCAGCTGCTAAAAGGTCAAGAAATCTGTATTTCTGCAAGACCGGTTTATGTCAAAGCAGTAGTAAAATCTGGTAAAGAAAAAGTATTTTCATATGGAAAAACAAAACAGGAATTAAAAGCAGCAGTAGAAAATAACTATGAAGTGGCGCTTGCAGGCACAAATGGTTGCATTGACAAAGCACAAGAACAAGGGTTGATTGACGGTGATACAATCGAACTGAAAAAGTATGCAGAAGTAAGATTATTGAAATTTGATGAAATACTTGCTTATTATGTAGGAAGCTACAGTGCAGAAGTAATTCCTAGTGTAACAAAGAGAGAGGCAGGAAACTATGAAGTTGTTGTTGCAGATTCTAAAAACATTGCAAAATACAGCGCAGATCTTACTATCGAAAAAGAAAAAGAAACATCGGATACTTTAAAAGACTTAGTTGAAATTGTTGGTGCAGATGGAATCTGTCAGAATGGTGATTCTGTATATGTAAGAGGAAATAAAACAGCGACCTTAAAGCTGAAATTTAAAACACCAAATGCATATTATGACCAGATCTGGGTTTCCAAAGGCGAAAAACAAGCAGATGGTCAGGAAATTTATTACGATGCCATTAATAGTGGAATCAACTTTGATGACAGCGAAGATAAAGAGTATGCTTTGAAAGTTTCTTTAAGAAATAGTAAAAGTCCGGCAACTGTAACAGATGGCGTTGTATATCAAGACGTTAAAGTAGATGCAACGAATCCTACTGTTGATTTTGCAGATTTAGGAAGTGCAGGACAGTTTACAAATAAGGTTCTTCCAAATTGGAATGGATTTAAAAACTTCTCAAATAATAAAGAAAAAGCTTATTTTGTTACAGCATCTGATAATGGTAGTGAAGTAAAGAGTCTTAAAACTTGCAAAGTAAAGATTGATAGCGATGATAATAACAAAATTGTTACTGTAATCTCAAATACAGTAAAAAATGATAGCCTGTGGGTAGAAGAAGACACTGTGAAGTTTGCTGAAGAAGGCAATTACATTATTCTTGCACTTGTAGAAGATAATGTAGGGAACAAGTCAGTGTATGCGTCAAATGGGTTGGTATTTGATTTAACAACACCGACGGTTACAATTACTGCTGATTCAGTAGATCCAAAGGTTGGACCGGATGGAACAGTTAATTTTCAAGTAGAGGTAAATGATACAAATGTTACATCAGGAATTGAAAAAGTTGAAATCATAGCTATGGATTCAGCTAATAAAGAAGTGAGTGCTGAAGAAATAGAGAATGTAAAAGTATTAGGTGGATTTGACGAAAATAGTAAAAAAGTTACAGACTCTTATACCCTTAACTCAGAAGAAATAAATAAAATTGTTGGAAAAGAGCAGGATGGAACACTTGAATCAATTCAAGCCCATGCAAATTTTAATATTGAAGGTAAATTGTCTATAAATAAATATCAGTCAGGATATGCGACTGTAAAAGTTATTGTATATGATAAGGCTGGAAATCAAAGTGATTCAGCATTAAAAGTAAAAGTAGACGTTATTAATCCGGAGATAGCAGTAGAGTATAATATAGATTCTGATAATGAGTATATTCAAAGTTCGAGTAGAACAATGACAATTACTTATATAGAAAGAAACTTTATAGAAAAAGGATTGACGTTTGATGTTTCGATAGACGGCGTTGAAGTCCAAAATGTTTCTCTGAAAGATATTAAAGAAAAAACAAAAGAGAGAATCACAGCAAGTGAAGTAATTTCTAAAGAAACAGATAAATATGTTTGCACGCTTACTTTTAATGGAGATGGAGTATATAAGGTAATTCCACATATAACAGATGTTGCTGGAAATAAGAATGAAGGTATTACATATAAAAACCAAAATTCAAGAGCAAATAAAACATTTATTTTGGATAATACAGCACCTCAAATAAGTGTAAGTTATGATAAGGATTTGGAAACTAATCATAAGTCTAAATATGTTAAAGATTCAAAACGAGAAATGATAATTACTTATACAGAAAGAAACTTTACCCAAAATGGCTTAACATTTGATGTTTCGATTAATGGAGAAAAGAAAACAAATATTTCTCTTGAAGAATTACAGAAAATTAATACTGAGCATATTAAAGTGGCTGGTCCGAAAGATTCACAAAAAGATGTCAAGAAACTAGAGAACTATAGGAATGACAGAACAAATAAGTACACTATTACTTTTACAGGTGATGGAGCTTACGAAGTAATCCCTAAAATAGCAGATGCTGCTGGAAATATGAATGATGGTGTTGCATATGCAGATAAAGAATCGAAAGCAAATAAATTATTTATTTTGGATAGCACTGCGCCAGAAGTAACGATTACTTATAATGATGATAACAAAGACGTAAAAGTACATAATGGTAAATACTTTAATCATAAGAGAAGTGCAACAGTAAGCATTAAAGAACGTAATTTTGATTCTGAAAATTTGGGATTTACTTTAACTAGAGGTAATAAATCCGTAAAGTGTGATAGTTTTGAAAAATTAAAAACAGCAATTAAGGATAATAAATGGAACGATTGTAGTATTAAAGAAGAGGTTATTATAGATAATCAAAAAGATAAGACAGAAGAGACTTATGATAATGAGCGAATTCACACATTTACAATCAAATTTGGTCAAGAGAATGAGGATCATGATTATAAGATTTCTATAACAACAACAGACCTTGCTGGTAATAGCAATAGTTCAGTTGCAGATAAGAACATAGGGGCTGAGACAGTTGCGACAGGAAAAGAGTTTACTGTTGATATGCTGGCACCATCATTTAACATTAGTTATGAACTTCTGGATGATGAAGGTAATGTTAGTTCAAAGATTAAAGAATCTGAAGTAACAACAAATGAAGATGAGAGGTGTTATAAAAATAAAACAATTAAGGCGACAGTAACTATTAAAGAACGCAATTTCAAATCAACAGAAGATGTATTTAAAGATAGTATTAATGTTATTGAAGAGGCCACAGATGTTGCTGGAGGAGCAGTTGGAGTTGAGAATCAACAAGAAGTAGCTGAATCATTCAGGAATTGGCAACTAAAATCAGGTACAATTGAATATACAAATACTAAATTTGTGTTTGAAAAAGAAGCTAACTACACTTTCAATCTATCGTATACAGACCTAGCTGGTAATGAAGCAAAATTAGTGTCTCAATCTGATACTCAGGAAATAGAAGGTTATCGTTTTACAGTTGATAAAACGGCACCTACAGGTTCATTACTTGTAAAAAATCAAAATCTACTAGAACGATTAGTAGAAAAATTATTGGATAAAGTTAGTTTTAAATTCTTTAATTTAAAATCAAAAAGTATAGAAGTAAAAACCACAGGCTCAGATGCAACTTCACCAATAAAAGTAAGCTATTATAAAGATTGGCAAGATGAACATAAAGAAGGGTTCGATGCACTTACAGAAACAGAACTAAAAAACTTAGACAGTTGGAAAAACTTAGAATTGAATGGAAAGGAATATAATGTAGCTAAAGAAGAAAAAGAATATAGTTATCTCGTAGAGCAAAATGAACAGTTTGTTCCGTATGCCAGAATAGAAGATAAGGCAGGAAATATAGTTTATCTAAATAATGATGGAATTATTTGTGAATCTCAGGTAGCAGGTATTAATATTGATATTACTACTGAAAAACCGAGTATAAAAACATTTAAAATTGAAGAAAATGATGTTGTTTATAATGTTGATAGTGAAGGCAAAGTAAAATTTGATATTAAGGTAACAGACATACCAACAAAAGATACTGAGGGCAGGGAAGTTTATTCAGGCATAAGTAAAGT
>CAKUXH010000065.1 GCA_934700265.1 uncultured Opitutales bacterium | reverse complement strand
TGCATCCGGCATACTACCTAAACATACCCACATGTGATTATGTAATAATTGATTTTGCTCAACACGAAATTCATGTTTAATTTCGTAAGGATTATTCGCTTTGGAATTCGCCAAACGATAACCACGTATAAGCTTAGTTCCATCTGATAAATTACAACTAAATTGAACAAAGCAATCGGTTATTTCTGTTATTTCAAACGAAGATAATATCGCATTATATTGGTCCCAAGCTAATGTCAAAGCTGGCAACAAAGGATTCTGATTAAAAACATAGGATGAATTCCCTGTTTGTTCTGCAAGGTAATGTTTTAATTCAATCGAATGAATAGCTCCACCTTTTTTAGTAAAATGGACCTTAATAAAATCATTTTCTAACGTAATAAAATCAGAAGCAGTAAAAACAGGAACCTTATAATCTAATTTTTTTGGAATAGCAGGTTTTGGTGTTTCTTTTACCTCTTGAACTTCATCAACCACAGGTTGTAAAGTAATATGCTCACGCATTTGCTTTTCTTGTTTAACAAACAAAGTAAAAGCAGCAAATAAACAAATGATACCTAACAAAAAACTTTTCTTATCCATGATCAAGGTACTGGATCGTACCCACCTTTACAAAAAGGATGGCAACGACACAAACGTTTAACAATTAACCAACATGCAAACATTGGCTTATATTTACAAAGACATTGCAATGCATAATCTGAACAAGTTGGTGTAAAACGACACTTACATTCTATTCCAAATGTAACGTGCAATGTATACTGTAATGGAGAAATAAACTTTTTATAAAAAACAATACTTGCACACAAAACAAGTGTACAAAAATGCTCAAATTTCACCTTAAATATGCTTAACATTCTCCAAAGAAAACAACTTCTTCAAATTTTCTAACAAAACAGCCTTCAATGAAAAAAAGTCACATACGACTACTGATGGTTGACTTGCTATAACTACAAAATCATAAGGCTCTTTTGCAAAAGAACAAATTAAAGGGAAAAGGCAACGTACCCGTCGCTTAAATTTGTTTCTGAGAACTGCCCCTCCAACTTTTCGTGAAGCAACAATTCCAATGTGACATCGATCGGTCAAAGCTTTAGAACCATAAAGTACTAATCCTTTAGAACGAATCCGCAAGCCTGACGTATATAGACGATGAAAGTCATTACTTTTGCTAAGCCGCTGTTCTTTTTTTACACTCAATTACGCACACAACTTTCTGCGTCCCTTACGACGTCTTGCTGCGAGGACTGCACGGCCTCCTTTGGTGGCTTTTCTTGCGAAGAAACCACACATTCTAATCTTTTTAATTTTTGATGGTGAATATGTAGGTTGCATAATACTATATAAAATTTGAAAATTTTACCATTAGGTCAATCTTATTTTTTATCTTCTTTCGTTTCGTATATTTTCTTTAAAATATACCGAGGCCTTTTTTGAATAATTTGGTACGTTCTACCAACGTACTCACCAATCAAACCGATTCCGACAATGGCCACACTAACCATAAAGAAAAGGATTGCGAACAACGTAAATACGCCTTCAGCCTCTGGGCCAACAAAAATACGACGACCTAACATATAAAGTACAAGTAAAAAGCTTAATCCAGCTAATCCGAAACCAAACAATGTAAACAATTGTAAAGGGACCAAGGAAAAACCAGTCATCAGATCAAAATGTGTACGCAACAAGTAATAAAGACCATATTTCGTCTCTCCTTTAAAACGAGGTGCATGCCGCATACCAATTTCTGTATATTTCGAAGAAAATTTGTAAGCCAAAGCAGGAATAAAAGCAGTATAGTCACCACAATGAACGATGGCATCAATAATAGAACGTTTGTAAGCCCTTAACATACAACCTTGATCGGACATATGAATATCGGTAATTTTCCCACGTATCTTATTATCTAACTTAGAAGCCCAATCTCTCCACTTAGCATCTTGCCGTTTTCCTAAGCGATAGCTTCCAACGTAATCATACCCTTCATCTATTTTAACCAATAACTTTGGCAACTCTTCCGGTGGATTCTGTAAATCAGCATCCATTGTAATAATAATATCGCCTCGAACATGTTCAAAACCAGCCCACAAAGCGTTATGATGCCCAAAGTTACTATTAAAATCTAATATGCGGAAGTATTTAGGATACTTATGATACCACGCCAATAATTTTTGTAACGAATTATCCTTACTACCATCATTAACAATTACAATTTCAAATGTACGATGTGTATCCTCCAAAACTTTTACCAAACGTGAGCACAATTCATCAATGTTAGGCTCCTCATTATAGGCAGGAACCACAACAGATAATTCTGGATGTTCTATACTCATAATATAATCAAATTTACTCCTTATAATCAAAATTTTTCTAAAACGTGTCAAACATAAATTATTTTTGAATAAATCATTTAATTTATCTCACCTCATTTTTTTGGCAAAGTTTATGCTCTTACAATGTATATGAATACTATAAAAAAATCTCTTATTCTAGCTCTCAGCTTTTCAACCTACAATTGCTTTAGTGGCACGAAAACTATCAATATAGAAGCTAATACAAACATTAATCAAATTAATCAGGAATTAAATTCATTAGCAGACAATGACATCGTTCAACTCTCAATAACAAATGATCCATACCTGCAAAAAACAGTGTATACGCTTTACACTATTGTTAGTAAAAATAAAAATGTAAAACTAGAGTTAACTGCTAAAGATAGTGCACTTACTGATAAGAATTTGAAATATTTAACGAAATGTCTATTAAGATGTTCATTACTTATAAAAGAACATCCGAATAGTAAAATATCTCTTACAAAATTAATTATCAGCAACAATAATCTTTCTGCAGACTATGATTTCATCGATTATCTTTCTACTTGTTCTGAGCTAACAGAAATAGATATAAGTCTAAATAACAGCAATTTTTGCTCTCAACTTCTAAATAAACTCGTAACACAAAAACTTACAAAACTTGCAGCACAAAAATGCAATTTAAAAGCTAGGTGTTTCGAAAACCTCCTCAAACTAAATCCAGCTATCCTTGAACTAAATTTATCGCAAAATAACATCGATGAGTTAACAAAGGATTTTATAGATTACTTAAAACAAGCAACTTCAATCACAACACTAAATCTCAAAGGCAACGCCCAATTATTTACAGATCCAAACACAACGGAACTGTTATTGGAGGGTATTGAGGGAAAAAGCGCTACTATAACACTAACTGATACTAACTATAATGAGTTCATACAATTATGGATAAATGAGTTAAAAGGCAGCAACACGATTATATATTAACTTATGATTCGTAAATTTTCGTAGGCAACTTTCAACTATCCATCAGATCGGTTGGAGTAAAGTGAGAAAAAAGCGTCCTGGTATACTTGAAAAAGAACCATGGCGCTCATTTTTGATTTAAAGGCATTTTCTTGCCCTTTTTTTACAATCGCGTAACAAACACGATCCTGTTTCCAAACGTTTTTAAATGCCTCCATAGTCTTATAGTAATCACAAGGTTCTGTTTTATACCCCAAAGTATGTTCTTCTGGAATACAATCAATCGTTCCTACATAATGCTTTAAATAAAATGGTAAATCATTAAAATAACCAAAAGCACAAAATACATTTTCAGGACTTGTTGACTTATTTTTAAGATAATACCCTACACCATCGCCTCGCAAACGTTGACAATAAGGCAAATAAATTGGCAATACAAAATATAGAACAAGCGTTGTTGTTAATAAAATATAGAATGATTTTTCCGTATATTTTCGTAAGCAAGACAAAGCTAGCCCAGATCCCAACATCAACAAACCTTGAGCAAATAATACCAATGCATTTGGAACTGGAACCAAAGCTTTTTTAACCAATGCAAAAGGAATGAAGCAAGCGGCTACAAAAAATAAAATTGCCCAAAGGAAACATTCCCAACGTACTTCTTTTAAATTTGCCTTCGACATTCCTAAAGCAAGTACAATCACTATACCAGATATTGCAGGCAAAATATATGGAATCAATTGTGAATGAGAAGTTGCAAAAAACGCTACTACCAACCCACTCCACATCAAAGAAAACAAAATAATGTGCCTTTCACGCTTACATTTCGTATTTCTAAATGCACTGTAAATTGAACGAGGTAAGAAAAATAACCAAGGAATAAGCCCCAAAAGGAATGAATTAATTAAAAAATAAAATGGTTTACTTCGATTATGAACAGAGGTTAAATAACGCTCAAAATGTTCATGCCAGAAATAAAAATTAAAAAAACAACTGTAGCGTTGTTGAACAAGTAAATGCCATGGAGCAGTTATCAACAAAACAATAACTATACCTTTAATTAAATGCGCTTGAGGCAATTTCTTTATATACCCTGTAAAAATAAGCCAAGGAAATCCTATCAGACACGGTAAAACAATACCTATCAATCCCTTTGTTAATACTGTTAATCCCATAAAAATGTAAGCTAGTAAGAAGAATTTTCGTGATATTTTTGCCTCTTCTTCCAAAAAACCACTTACAAACAGTAGCAACATAGCTGTTAAGAAAAATGTTAATGTGTTATCCAATGTTAACATTTGGCTCATACCAAACGGTAAAGCCGAGGTACCATAAATGAAAGCCGCAAAAATTCCAATACGAACAGATAAAAAACGCTTACAAAAAAAATATAATGACAAACAAGTTAAAAGAGAAAAAAGTGCATTAAAAAAACGAGCACCAAAACAATTTGTACCAAAAATGTATTCACCTAACGCTATTGTCCAATAAGCCAACGGTGGTTTTTCAAAATAAATCAAACCATTTAAGTGCGGCACAATCCAGTCCCCTGTTTGTAGTATTTCTAATCCTATATCAGCATAACGACCTTCATCCGGATTCGCTAAGGGACGCGTTCCTATGTTCAAAAAAAATAAAACCATCAATAGAACCCAAACAATCTTAGAAAATTTCATAAATGAATGCATAGTTTCATAATTCCCCCAGCGTGTAAAGCTGAAAAAAGGATTAATTTTATAATGATGAAAATTTTTTCTTTAATTATTTTTTTACTACCCAATAGGTACTTTTTATGACTTATTATTTATTTTATAAGCAAATTTTAAAGGTTCTGCATTGACATCATTCATCTTTTTATTTTTACTAAATTTATATTAGGAGAGATGGCTGAGTGGTCTAAAGCGCCTTCCTGCTAAGAAGGTAAGCTCTCAAAAGGGGCTTCGAGGGTTCAAATCCCTCTCTCTCCGCCACTTTATTGAATTTATTAAAAAAAAGCTTGCATAATTTAAAAAAATTTTTTCATATAGAAACATATTTGCCTGGATGGCGGAATTGGCAGACGCGCTGGACTCAAAATCCAGTTCTTTCACCAGAGTGAGGGTTCGACCCCCTCTCCAGGTACCATAAAGTAGAATACATGCTCTTTAAGTTAACTTTAAAATTATTAATTATCTATTTTACTTTTTATACAATTTAAATCAAACTTTCCTCAGATATTCCATTATTTATCTGATTTAATTTTTTAATCAATTTTTTATTTTTAATATAATTCACCAAAAACAAACTTTTTTTATGATTAAAAACTTGCATAAGTAAGAAAAATAAGACAAGTTTTCAGTTTAAAATTGAACTCAAAATAAAACAAACGAAAAACTTATAAACAAGCACTTAATATAAATGAATAAAAAATTAAACATCTTTCTTGTATCAGTTGTAACAACAACA
>CAKUXH010000064.1 GCA_934700265.1 uncultured Opitutales bacterium | reverse complement strand
TACTATCGGGAGAGAAGTCAAGTCAATTAATTTAATAGTTCGATTCATGTTGGGCGCACTTTTAGAAAAAGAGTCATTCTCAGACGAGAGTGGTTCTTTTTTTATGCTTTTCCGACGGGGCTTCGGGAGCAAAATGAGCAAAATTAGAACAAAAAGTATATATTGTTAGTGGACCCTTGATGGTGTACAGTAAACGCTAAAATTCTTCTTTTTCTCATCGACAAAAGTGTAAATATACACGATTTTTCTGCAAACTATATCCGCACAACCCGAATTGCCAAGATTTTTTTACATACTATAATTATTACTTCTCGTCGAAGAAGTATAAAAACTACTAAAAAAATTTCCGAAAACTATGAATATACTGGTCACAATTTGGACACTATATCCGCGTGGTTTTTCCGATTACTAGGAAACGATTTCTTGCGCTTTTATTATGCCTTGTGCGCTTTTTGGTCACAGTAAATAAGCAAGATTAAGCAAATAAGCTGTACGGAGAATGGACAGAGTTTGGACACTCAAGCCCGATAATTCGATTCCAAATATGTTTTTGAATTGTGTTTAACATTTAATTAGGTGCTTTTCATAGAATAATTTCAAAGCAACCATATCAAAATAACGCATTTTATCGGGATACATAATGAACCATGCAATGCGTGGATTATTTAAGATCGTCTCTTGCAGTAATTGAAAATGTTTCTCTTTTAATTTCCGATTACTAAAAATTGGAAGTGACGAAAACACGCCACTAATAATGTCCGGATATCGTGTAAATGGATCAAAAACAAATTCTCCTGTTGCTAAATTCTCACCACCAATATGAACTTCCGGATATCTAGTTCGGCCAGCAATTGCATTTGTACAACTCACATTGACAAGCTCCCTGATAATTCCTTTCCCCTCTCGCATAATAGAGTCTCTGTCTGGGAACCAATGTATTGCTTCGGCATAATGTTTGATTGTCAGAAACTCCACAATTCTTCCGCACAGAAAGCTTACTAAAGACAGATTTTGTAGTACTTTCTTATGTAATCCTTTTCTTTCTAATGATCTCACAAATAATTTCAGACTTTTCCTACTTTCATCGGTGATCATGGAACTTTCTGATAAAGCCAACATGTCCGTTTTGAAATACTGTATATTGAAAAGTCTATCCTTGTCCGGAAACAGAAAAACCAAACTAAAGAATTCTTTCTGCTTCTTTATAAAATCAATTGTTTCTTGGGGTACTTGTCTCATTTTCTTAATTTCGGTAGGTAATTTTTTATCTAAAATTTTGGTAATCGGTTCTATTTGTCCCAATATAGGATTAATTGTAAAAGTTATACAGTCATTTTTATTAGGATCATCTAAACAATAGTCACTTGTGACCGTCCAGCCCAAAGGTGTGCCGCCTAATTTTTTACGATATACTTTCCACCTTTTAACAAAAGTTGGAAAGTTAGAAAGAAATGTTCTTGTATTCATATAATCATTTTACAATACTTAAAGATTCAGAAATTTCGAGAAAAACTTGGTATAATGGAAGTGACAATTTTTCTCAACTCTATGAATCATATGTTCTACGAAGAATTAAAAATAAAAAGGCAAAAATACAATATTAGTCAGACGAAATTGGCCCGAGCTTCTGAATATACTTGTGCCAAGATCTCCGAGTGGGAATTAGGGAAGAGCATCCCTTCACAAGAGGATATCCTGCATTTGAATGATGTTTTATCTAAAATGATTGAAAACATAGATAATCATATTTTAGATATAAGAAAAAAAATCATTCTTCCAGATCGAGAAAAAAGAAAACTACCAGCAGCAATTAAAAATGCCACGATGTATAGGGAACAACTTGCCAAAAATCCCCAATTAAAACATAATCCATACGCACAAAAATTAACAAAATTATATCAGTGCGCTCAAACCTTTAAAACGAAATCTTCTCCAAAGGCGATTGCCTTATTTTCCGGCTGCGGAGGATTATCTTTAGGTTTTGCAGCAGCAGGTTTTAATTTGGTAGGACATGTTGAAATTGAAGATTCTGCAAATAAAATATATGAGGAAAATTTTCCATATAGCGAATTATTTGGAAAGGATATTTGTAAGATTACAGATTCAGAAATGAAGAAATGGATTTCAAAATACGAAAATATTGATATTATTATAGGAGGGCCTCCTTGTCAGGGATTTAGTTTAGCAGGGAAAAGGGATCCCCGCGATATTAGAAATCAACTTTATAAATATTATGTTCATATGGTAGAAATCATACGACCAAAAGTGTTTGTTATGGAAAATGTACGTCTATTGACATCCATGAAAACATCACAAGGGCAACTATTTATTGATTGTATATTAAAATCGTTTTCTAACGTAGGATATGATGTTTTTATGCAAGAAATCAATGCTGTTGATTACGGCGTACCTCAATCTAGAGAAAGAGTAATTTTGGTCGGGGTGCGTAAAGATTTACAAACGAGATTTTTATTCCCTACAAAAGAGTATATTAATCCTCAAAACAATTTCTCGACAAAACATTTACAAAAATATTTAACATTTAGAGACGCTACTTCTGATTTGGCTTATTTAGAATCGGGTGAAGTTTCAAAAGATCCGTTGCATTGGAGTGTTGCCCACCCATTGCACGTAATAAAATGGCTTAGGAATGTTCCCGAAGGACATAGTGCTCATGAAAATAAGGATCCGGCATTACGTCCGCCAAGTGGATTCAACACAACATATAAGAGAATAATGTGGAATGAACCATGTTCTACGATATCTACAAATTTCAGTATGATATCCGGTTGTAGAAATGTTCATCCTCAGGCAACGAGAGCTTTAACCATCAGAGAAGCCGCGAGAGCCCAATCTTTCCCTGATGAATTTGCTTTCTTTGGTAAATGGGGGGATATTCGGAAAGCAATAGGAAACGCTGTTCCGCCTATCCTAGCAGAAACATTGGCAAAAGCCATTTTAAAACAGATATTTAAGAGCTAAATGTGTCGGAAATATCCTGCTTTCAAATTAAATTGCAGTTGAGTTGGGTGTTGCTTTTGTCCTCCTCGTTGGAACTGTATAAATCCAAATCGAGGGGCTAAGTGAGTTTTAGTATCGTTCTTATGTGTTCCCTTCTTGATTTTGTACTCAGATAATACATAGCCACTATGTTCCCTAGACAATTTAACAATTTCATCCATTGAAAAAAGTGCTATTTCACTTTGATTAAAATCGTCATATCTTACCGTTTGATGTAATAAGAATGTTGGAGAATACGGATCATCTTTGTATGCTTTTTGGAAAAGAAGCATCGTAATTTTATCTTGATATTTATCGAAAATTTCTTTCCAATCTTGTTGAGCTTGCCTACTGAGTTCTTCCCAATAGAATCTCTTAGGGTCTGAAGTACGACAACGCAATTTATCTGCTGGGAGGATGTCTATTGGGCGAAATTCAATATCCCCACAAAACATCGATAGACCTCTTTCAGCTTCCTCGCTAACAATAATTTCGTTTGTTCGGAGTAATTGGCAGAAAGCACGTGCTGTAGTAAAAAACATTTGGTCATTTGTTGGGGTGGTTTTATTACAAGTTTTCACAGAAACCCCTACTGTTTCAGTGCCATTACTAGTGGTAATTTGAATGAGAACATCTGATTTGGATTTCGTAATAGGAGAGCCATGACTATCTGGTAAAACATCTCCTTTTCCTGATGTAGCCAAACCACCTAGCCACAATGCTCTTGCATCCATAATCGTAATATTTATATTGTTGGCAATATATTGTAAAAGATGAGTAGCCGGATTTCCATGGAAAATATGCGTATTATTACCTGACGGAACAAAAGTTTTGTTTGGCAATTGATTTATAGTCGTTGCTAAAACAGACTCAAACTTGTGTCCTTTTTTTCTCCCGACTATCCCAGCTTCAATTTGAGAAGCATGCTTTTTATTTTTTGGTGTTAACGCCATAAATTATCCCCTAAAATAATATGCTTTTATTGTATCACTTTTGAATATATACATATAGACTTTGTTAGTTAAATAATTTCTCTTGACTTCTCCCCCCTATAAGAGCGTATATGTACATACGAGGGAAACCTCCTCGGTAAAACAGAAAACTTATAGGAGAGAATTATGAAGAAAAAAGTCACTAAAACCCCTAAAAAGATCGCGGTTTGCGTAAACAAGATAGAAGCGCAAAGGGATATTTTGTTTAAGCAGACCTCTAAAAAGGCCGCGGTTTGCGCATGTAAAGTTGGGGTTTCTAAAAAAGAACAACAAAGCGTCAGTTGCGCCGCCAAAGCCACACCTATTAAAGCCTCTTTAGAGAGCGTAATTGCCAACCCCACCATACTTAAAAAGCCCAATACTTCCAGATTACCCGCCATTGGAACCACATTCATTAAAAAGTTTAAGGGAAAAGACCTGCCAATAGAAGTAAAATCAGACGGTTTGTATTGGGAAGGGAAATGCTACAAATCCCTTTCCGGCCTAGCTATGGCCATTACGGAGTACCCCATATCGGGTTATGTATTTTTCTACAAGGAGATAGCAGAATGGACCGCCCAGAAAAACCCCTCGCAGAATTAGTAAAAATACTTCGCGCCGCATACCCCAAAGGCTCGCGCGTGGTGCTTGTTCAAATGGATGATGTGCAAGCTCCGCCCATAGGGATACAAGGCACTGTAACCGGAGTGGACGATATCGGGACCATTATGGTGGACTGGGATAATGGAAATAAATTGGGAGTGGTGCTAGGATAGGATATATGCCGGAAGATAAAATAAACGGATTAAAATGCGTTAGTTGGACATATACCGTACACGCAGAAGATAAGATTGGGAATAGCCTAGACCTCAGACATATAGGCCGTTTTGATACTCCTACAAAGGCAAGCACCTACATACGGGAAAATGGTGGTCATTGGGAGTTCTTTAGCAACTTTGAAACCTGTGAGCCAAATACAACCGCACGAGAACAATTATTAAATGTGTTTGGTAATAAAAAAAATAAACGGAGAACAGCGTAATATGACCGAAAAAGAGAAATTAGAAGTAATCAAACATTCCTATGAAGTATTGCAGGGGTTGGTAAAGGACCTAAACGAAAGAGTAAAGGACGCCAAGGATGGTATTGCCACATCGGACCAAAACCTGATAATGGGGAGCTTGTATGGATTGGATTGCACCGCAGAGCGCATAAAAAATGTTTACGCGGTAATGACCTATCTACATACCAATCGAGGTTAAATATGCCCAAGACACGCCGAAAATGCCCAAACTGTGGCCGATACATTGTAGGTTACCCTGCTATAAGCCGGAAGGATAACAAGACGGAAATCTGTAGCACATGTGGATTACTGGAAGAACTAGATGCCTATAAAAAAGGGGTTAGAAATTAATCTATCCCCTTTTGCTATTGCCTAAAGAAAGCGGATGTACTAGCAAACCTCACAAGGAGTCTTGGCATTTTTCTAGTCCACATTGGCTTTAATTCTTCCAAAGCAAAATTGAAAGATTTTACCTCTTATTCAAGGCATTTAAATTACAACAATTATAAATCCCTGAAAACAGAGTTGGAATTAAGAATTTTTGGCTAAATTTTCTATTAATTCCCTGTTTTGTTTTTAGGGAATTTATACAAGTTGTATAGGGGAAACAGGGAAAAAATGGCTCAAAAAACCCTAAAAATTAACATTTTCCCTGTATTTTCCCTGCATATCAGGGAATTTGGCACAAAAAATTAACAGCACATTGCTGACCAAACTACACGCACCGTGGAAATCTAAAACCCCGCGTAAGCGGGGTTTTAGATTTCCGGAAGAGTGGAGCAACACCAACTGCTTGGTGTTGCGTAGGGCTTGGAAGCCCGCAGCGTTGTGTGAGGGTG
>CAKUXH010000063.1 GCA_934700265.1 uncultured Opitutales bacterium | reverse complement strand
GGGAATATCCTCAATACTTGCGCTTTATTAGTAATGCCAGGAGGAGCAGATTTACCTTATTGCGAAGCTCTAAACGGTCCCGGTAATACTCAAATAAAATCATACGTTGAGCAAGGAGGCCGTTATTTTGGAACATGTGCTGGAGCTTATTACGGTTCAAACTACGTTCTTTATGATGAAAATAATCAAGTAGGACAAAAAATCGAAGGACAAAGAGAATTAAAATTTTGTCCTGGCTATTCTCGTGGGCCTCTGTTTAAGTCTGTCCCTCACTCAGACCTTTATGGAAAGCCGATAAGTACTTCGATTTGTTTAAACAAAGGCCTAAATGAAAAATACGTCACAACTAATAAATGTACCCAAGTTTATTACTTTGGAGGTCCTTTCTTTCATGAAATTGATTACTACGCTGAAGGAAAACTCACAGATATTTTAGCTAGTTATCATATTGATCCATCGATAGAGGAAAATCTATTCATTGATCCCAAAGAAGCTTACTTTTTTAATAAAAATGGTATAAAAACATTACCAGCTATCGTTTTTATACAGGTAAAAAAAGGTAGAGTTATTCTAAGTGGTGTACACCTTGAAAATGAAATGTTTGACGTAGAAAACGAAAATTCTAAATTAACACGTAAAGCATTATTAAAAATTGTTTTTAAAAAATTAGGATTAACATTACGTCAGGATTCATAAAAACAGTATACTTATTTTAAATAATTTGAATTTCAATAAAACTTCGATAAAACGTACGACACTACCAGTTTTTTTCAACAACTCAATCAACTAAAAAACATACAATAATTTATAAAATTTAATTAAAAATTAAAGAGATTTATAAAAACTTTCAATTAAACTACGAAATATTAAATATTGCAAAAAGCTACATATTTTATCTGCATTTACATTTTCTGATAAAAAATAAGCTTGCCAATAAAATCATACTGTCATACAATTTTTGTAAAAAATTTTTATATATTATAATAATTATTTTTTATTTTAAACCTTCGTAGTATTTGTGGCTAAGTTTTTTATACAAGATTTAAATTTTGAAAAAGATATTGGAGCAAATGGACTTTCACTAAAGTTTGGTCCATTTCATTTTGTTATCGATTCTGGAATGGATCCTAAACGATTAGGCAACGATGCTTTGCCTAATTTCAATTTATTACATCCCAATTCCGTTGATTTTATTATTTTAACACACTGCCATTTAGACCATTTAGGAAGTTTACCCATCCTGGCGAAAAAGCAACCTAATGCTCAAATTTTAGTAAGCCATGCTAACAGCTTATTAGCTCCATTAATGCTAGAAAATTCGCACTCGGTTATGTGTCGACAAAAAGAGGAAAAATCAATTCCAGAATATCCCTTATTTTCCAAAGATGATATCGCAGAATTAACAAAACGATTTTTCGTTCTAAAAGATGGTCAAATTTATTCTCTAGAAAAAGATGGCCATACGGCTCAATTAACAATTTTTTCTGCTGGACACGTGCTAGGGGCCTCAAGCCTATTAATCGAATATGAAAGCCGACAAATTTTTATCACAGGCGACATCCTTTTTTCTGATCAACACTCGCTAAGAGGAGCCAGCATACCAAAATTAAAACGTCCAGATGTTGTTATCATCGAAACAACGCGTGGTTGTTCTGAACGCAAAGCTTCTCGTAGAAGTGAAGAAGAACGGCTTATAAAGACTATTTGTAAAACATTAAAACGAGGTGGTACTTGTTTAATTCCTGCATTCGCTTTGGGACGTATGCAAGAATTACTTGTTTTATTGTATGAAGCAAAAAAAGCTAATAAATTACCAACTTGTCCTATTTTTTGTTCTGGCTTAGGTATGTCTTTGATCGGCATATTCGATGAATTAGGTCGACATTCTCCTAAAGTAAATTTCAGCCGACAAATCATTAAAAAACTGAACATTAAATCATTAAGACGAAAGAATATCGATCCAAACGTTTCAACCTTAAAAGCACCAGCAATTTATCTTTTAAGTAGCGGTATGTTGGTTGAACATACCCCTGCTTATAACATTGCTGCCTGCTTGCTAAAAGATAACAAAAATTCGGTTTGTTTTGTTGGTTATTGCGATGAAAATACCCCCGGAGGTAAATTACTAAAGACAAAATCAAACGCTGTATTTCGGTTTAATGAACTGAATTATTCAACTAAAGTGCGAGCTAAAATTGAACGCTTTGATTTAAGTAGTCATGCGGATCGAGACGATCTTTTGGCATTTGTTGCCGAACAAAATCCACAAAAACTAGTTCTTACACATGGCGATTCTGATGCAAGAAATTGGTTTGCTAAAAAGCTAACTAAAAACAAAAATATTTCCGTCTTAGACCCCAATGTTGGACAAACATATTCATTATAATTCTATATGAATGATGACGCAATAACATGCAACAAAGGCTTCCGACTAACAAAATATAGATGCGGTAGTTTGCAAGAATTATGGTCAATTTCCTGGCCATTAATGTTAGCAACTTTTTCTGGCACCATCATGACTTTCATTGATAGAGCTGTATTGGCCCGTTATCAATCTGCAGCATTTGATGCTTGTTCTGCAGCACAACCTTGGTATTGGGCCCTTGAAGGAATTTTAATGTCTTTCGTCGTTTGTACAGAGATTTTAATTGGTCGATTCAATGGAGCTAGCCTACATAAGAAAATAGGACCTGCGGTTTGGCAAATGGTTGCGATATCCTTGTTAAGCTTACTGATTATTATTCCCATCGCATGTAATGCTCGTTTCTTATTAGCTGATAATATAGAAGCATTAGGGGCTCCCTACCTACGATTGTTGTTATTAACACTTCCTTTTGAAATAGCTGCCTTTGGGGCCATAGGAGCATTTTTTGTAGGACGTGGAGACACTAAAGAAATTCCGTTAGTACTTTTTACAACAAGTTGCATCAACTGTATATGTGATATTTGGTTCGTGTTTGGTGGATTAGGGCTACCCTCTCTCGGAATTATTGGAGCCGCCTTAGCAACAAATGTTTCACAAATTACTTCTTTTTTAATATTCCTTATATTGTTTTTAAGAAAAAAGTATCGTGAAAAATATGCAATCAATAAGTTTTGCTGGTCTTGGGATCTCTTAAAGCAATGCATTCGAATTGGGATGCCAAATGCAATCTCTTATGGAATCATATGTGGAGGGTGGTGCCTTTGTTTTCAATTTTTCTCAAATGAATTACCACACGCTTATTATAAAGCCTACTGCGTTGCTTTTACGATATACAATTTTATGTTTTTTGTGATGGACGGGCTCGGGAAAGGCGTAGGAACGTTGTGTTCAAACTTTTTAGGTGCAAGACAAGAATATTTTTTAGGACAAGTTCTTAAGCAGTCTTGCTTTTTAACAATTACATTTGCCATATTTTTCTGCATTTTATTAACCTTCTCGGGACCAATTATCTGCTTTTTAGCTCCCGATGATTATCAAACTAACATAGCATTTACTAACCAATTAGCCATGTTTTTAAAATGGTACTGTGTAATTTTTTCTTTTGAAACACTATCTTATTGTATACAAGGATTTCTACTCGCCCTAATGCAAATAAAAGTTGTGTTATGTGTCAAAATTCTTTTTTATTGGGGATTATGCCTAATCCCTACCTATTTTCTTATTGTCTATGGGAAGTGCAACCCCATTGTTTATATGAAATTATATTGCATACAAAATGTCCTTATATTGGTCATTTTCTACCTTTGGTATCGCAAGAAAACTTGGTACAAACCTATATAAACAAATTAAACGTTTATTGATTATATACAGATAGCTATTGACAAAAATCAACAAGGTTTATGAATTAATTCTGTGCGTTGGAAATGTATATGTGCCTATGATGGGACTAATTTTTGTGGATGGCAAAGCCAAGCTAATCATTTAGCTGTACAGAATCTTCTTGAAGAAAGACTTCAGTTTATTTTTAAAAAATTTATCCGAATTCATGGCAGTAGTCGAACCGATTCAGGTGTTCATGCTAAACATCAAGTTTTTCACTTTGATGCCAACTGGACTCATGGAGCAGAACACTTAAAAATGGCCATTAACTCCCGACTAGGACATAATATTCGTATTTTAAGCGTTAAAGAAACTGATGATCAATTTCATGCACGTTTTTCTGTAAAAAGGAAAACATATCGGTATCATTTTCAATTAACCCCAGCCACCCCATTTGAATACCCATATGTGTGGGATTTGTCAGGAAAAAATTTCAATTTAGACCATCTTAAAAAAGCAGCATCATTGTTTATTGGTAAACATGATTTTCGAGGATTTGCTGGAAAAGTTCTCCCTGAAGAAAATTGCATTAAAACACTTTATTCTACAAAATTATTTTCTGAAAATAATCAATGGATTTTCGAAACCATAGGGTCTGGATATTTATATCGCATGGTACGAATGATAATGGGAACGCTCGTTATGTGCGGTTATGGAAAAATAGATTTTGATTTTATTGAACAACGGCTTCAATTAAAAAATTTATCTTATCCCATTGTTACAGCTCCAGCCAGAGGCTTATTTCTAGAAAACGTTGAATACTAACTGTTTTCGTCTTTAAATTTTATTTGCAATAATAAAAATATATTTAAAAAGTTTATTAAAATTATATTGACTTTATACTGATTATAATCTTTCATAAATGATGTTAAGGTAATTTGGGTCGGTAGCTCAATGGTAGAGCAGTGGCCTTTTAAGCCATTGGTTCAGGGTTCGAGCCCCTGTCGGCCTACCAAACTACTTTTAAAATGGATAAGTTAGATGAAATGTTTAAAATGCAGCATGAATTAAATGCTCGTATTTTAGGTTCCAATGCAGATAAGTTGATGAGAGAAAATGTAACAGAATGGCTGTTAAAGTATTCTCGTGCATTACAACAGGAAGTTTCTGAATTAGTGGATTGCGTCCCTTGGAAATGGTGGGCTCATTATCAAAAAGAAGATATTGAACACGCTAAAGTTGAACTTATTGATATTATTCATTTTGTTATTAGTCTAGCACAAACTTTAGGTATGAGTGCTGAAGATGTTTTTAACACATATATGCAAAAGAATGCAGTTAATTTTCATCGCCAAGATACTGGCTACACAGAAAAAGCTAAAGAAATTAAGCTAAACGATTGATATCATGTTAGCCTACTGGGTACATACGCTTGACCCTTTCATCATAAGATTTCCTTATAATTGGCCCGTAGAAGGTATTCGTTGGTATGGTTTTGCATATTTGATTAGCTTTATATTTGCAGGAATGTTTTTAAGTTTACTTCACCACAAGAAGATAATAAATCTTTCACCATCCTTACAACAAAATTTTTTATTTGCAATTTTTTTAGGTATATTGCTCGGAGGTCGTTTAGGATATATTTTTTTATATGCCCCAAGTTATTATTTTGAAAACCCTATAAAAATTTTCTACATTTGGCAGGGAGGTATGTCTAGCCATGGTGGTTTTTTAGGCGTTATAATAAGTTTGTTAATTTTCGGTCATAAAAATCAATTATCAACCTTATCATTGTTAGATTTAACCATACCTTTAGGAACATTAGGAATTTTTTTTGGCCGTTGTGCTAATTTTATTAACGGAGAAGTATTTGGGACATTTACAACAGTTCCATGGGGTGTTATCTTCAACAACGAGATTCTAGCCAGGCATCCATCGCAATTATATGAAGCTATCTTTGAAGGACTTTTCCTTTTTATAACGAGTAGTTATATCATTTTAAAAACAAAAAATTTCATAAAATTCCCAGGCATTTTAGCATCTTATTTTTTAGTTATTTACAATATTGAACGATTTTTTTTAGAATATTTCCGAGAACCTGATGCTCCATTAATTGGATTTTTTTCTCGCGGACAATTTTATTC
>CAKUXH010000062.1 GCA_934700265.1 uncultured Opitutales bacterium | reverse complement strand
GACTTATATTTTTCAACCAAACGCCCTGGTAAATCAGTTGAAGAAGCTAATCTGTCACAAAATGTTGTCAAACATCCAGCTTCCCCTGCTGATTGATCAAATAAAATCCCAACAATACCATTATTTCTCAAAATCTTTTCTAACGGCATTATCCCTCTTTTACGTGAAATTAACTGTAATCCGAAGCGTTCACGTGAACTTTTTATAAAATTTTCAAACCACTTTGTACGAAAAGGACGATAAACAACCCCTACATTTGGAAATTTTTCAAAAAAACTTGGAAGCCAAGTTATAGATTCCATAAAGTTTAAATGTGGCACTAAAACAATAGCAGAATGTGGATTTTCTTGAAGATCATTAATCCAATTTTTTAACAAAGGACTAACAGAAATATTTTTTTGAATTTTTTCTTTCGACCAAATTGAAGTAACTAAAAAAGCCCAAACTGTTTCTACCCAACGACAGCAATTTAATATCGCAATTTGACGGTACCATCTATCATCTTTTTTGGGAAAAACAATGTGCAAATTTTTAAGGATAATCTTCCGCCTAGAAGGCAACCCATAGTACATACAAAACCCCAAAAAGCAACAAATACCTTTTGCAAAAAAATCAGGTAACAAATTTAAAATTTTTATAAAAAATTCAAAAAATTTGTTCATACATTAATCATTTATTTCCTCGGAATAATCAAAAGTTCCTCCTAATGCCTTAATTTCATTAAGCAGTTCTTGATTTTCCTTGCGTTCAACTTTTGAAAGTCTATCCACAAACAATATACCTTTCAAATGATCACATTCATGTTGTATACACCGAGAAAACAAATTACTACATTGCAATATATGTTTTTCACCTTGCAAATCTTGATAGTTGAGCAAAATTTCATAGTAACGTTTTACATTACCACGCACATCAGGTAAAGATAAACACCCTTCATTATCTGAAATTTGAATATCATTTATTGGCTCAAATGATGGGTTGATACAACAAAAAGGCTGCATTAATCCTATAGGCAACATACGTCCATCCAACACTATACTTTCATTAGAATCTTCTAATTGTAAATCAATAACAATCACCTGTTTTGACACACCTATTTGGGGTGCAGCCAAACCAATCCCATTGGCAATATACATCGCTTGCAACATTTCATCAGCAAGTTCAGCCAATTCTCGATTAAAAGCAATTACAGGAGCAGCTTTCTTACGTAAAATTGGAGCCCCATACGTACAAATCGTACAACGTTCTAAATGCTTACTCATTTCCTTTTATGTGTGTTATTTATTCTATTATAACTCTTTTTTCTCAATGTTAGGTTCTTTTATTTCAGAAACAATTCGACCTTCTTTAACAATTTCATACACATACTTACCGTCTAAGGTTTCATATTTTAAAAGAGATTGAGCCAAAGTTTCCAAACAATCATGTTTTTCTTTTAAAATTTGGCAAGCACGTTCGTATTGCTCTTTAACAATAGTGCAAATTGTATCATCAATTTGCTGTGCAGTACGTTCACTATAATTTTGCTCACGAGCAATCTCTTTTCCTAAGAATATATGTTCTTGATTATCTCCGAATGCAATCGGACCTAATGGACTCATACCCCAATCACACACCATTCTTCGAGCCAATTTGGTAGCTGACTTTATATCTGATGATGCTCCACTTGTTTGCTCCTTAAACGTAATTTCCTCAGCAATTCTTCCTCCCATTGCACAACAAATCTGATTCAATGCATGGTGTTTAGAATAGTTTAAAATATCTTTCGCTGGCAACATCATCGTACTACCTAAGCTTTGCCCTCTAGGAATAATCGTTACTTTATGAATAGGCATCCAACCATCATCTATAACGGCCTGAATAATTGCATGCCCTGCCTCATGATAAGCCGTAACCTTCTTATCTTTATCATCCATTAAACGCTTTCGTTCACGTCCAAAGGAAATCTTATCACGAGCCTCATCCAAATCGGATTGTTCAACAATTTTTTTAGAATAACGAGCTGCTAAAAGAGCACTCTCATTAAGTAAATTTTCTAGATCAGCCCCAGAATACCCTGCTGTATTTCGCGCAACTACGCTTAAATCAACATCTGAACTTAACTTAATTTTTTTAGCATGTATTTTTAAAATTTCTTCTCGTCCATGAACATCAGGTAAATCAAACACCACTTGACGATCAAAACGCCCAGGACGTAGTAAT
Organism: uncultured Opitutales bacterium; assembly: GCA_934700265.1. Taxonomy (GTDB): domain Bacteria; phylum Verrucomicrobiota; class Verrucomicrobiia; order Opitutales; family UBA9783; genus UBA1183. The sequence goes on along the minus strand of CAKUXH010000062.1, from coordinate 3,775 downwards.
GCATTATCTAAAACATCAGGACGATTCGTTGCAGCCACAATAATTATCCCATCTCGTGATTCAAAACCATCCATTTCGACTAACATTGCATTAAGAGTCTGTTCACGCTCATCATTACCACCCCCTAAACCGGCTCCGCGTTTACGACCTACCGCATCAATTTCATCGATAAAAACAAGACAGGGGGCATTTTGCTTAGCTTGCTCAAACATATCACGAACACGCGAGGCCCCTACCCCAACGAACATCTCAACAAAATCTGAACCACTTACACTAAAAAATGGAACATTTGCTTCACCCGCAATCGCTTTAGCTAATAAAGTCTTACCTGTTCCAGGTGCCCCAACCATCAAACAACCTTTAGGAACACGGCCACCAATATCTTGAAATTTTTGCGGATTTTTTAAAAAATCTACAATTTCTTTAACTTCTTCTTTTGCTTCATCACAACCAGCTACATCTTTAAACATGATTTTCTTCTTATCTTCCTGTAATAAGCGGGCACGACTTTTCCCAAAAGTCATAGCTCCTTTCCCTGCAGCCCGCAACTGTCGAGCAAATATAAAATAAAGGAAGCCTAAAACTAAAACAAATGGTAATATATTCATTAAAACAGAAGAAATGAGCGTACTAGCTGGACGTTCCTTTAATTGAAATCCAAAATTTCCCGAAGTTAACTCATTAAAACGTGCATCAGTTAAACGACCCACTGCCTCAAAATGTAAAGGTAAACTTGTTGCCGATTTCGTGTTTAAGTTCGTCTGTGAAGCCCAAATACTAGCAGGATCTCGTTGTAAAACTTGATATATTTTTTCACTATCTTTTTTGAGCACCCCCTTAATATGATACCACTGTGGGCCTCCCGAAGAATCTGATTGAATCTCAGCAGTTTTTATAAGCCCCTCCTTAGCCATCACAAAAACCTGATTAACCGTAAGATTTAAGCGACTATCAGGTGTTAATGCCAAAGAATTTAACATTAACAAAATCAACAATAATGAGCCCCATACAAGGAAACTTCTTGATTTAAAACCTTTCACAGACAACTTTGCATTGTCCTGACTTTTCGTTTGTTTTTTATTATCCTTCTTAACCATTTTGATAATATATTATACCATTTCTAAATTTTGATAAAACAAAAAAACACACAATTTTGTCTTTGGTGTTATTTTTACATAATTTGCTGGAGGTAACCCAGGTACCCAAACAATATTTCCCTGATAATTACTAATCACTGGCAACCAATTTTTCGATTTTATCTTATTATCAACAAATAAATCTTTTAACTTTTTTTCACCTGTTTTGCCAATTGGACTATAACGATCGCCAGGCAACCAATTTCTAACAATTAAAGGAAATTCTAAACATTCCATATCTACAACAACAGCATTTTTATGATTAAACTTACCTTGAGTAACCGCTGAACGTAAATTATCTGTACATAAAACTTTCCGGAAATACAAAAATGCATGATTTGGGAAAAATAAAGTTCCGCCGTTCCATTTTACAAAAAAACTTTCTTCTTTAACAACAGATTTACATGAGAGTGTAATCATTTGTCTATCAAGCTTAACAAAAAAACTATCATTCAAGTTTAACGTTATTAAAGCATCGCACAGGACACTTTTTACAATTTTTGTCAACAGAGATGCATTCGTTACCTCAACCCCATGAACCGAAAACCACACCTGCAAAAAATGCCGTATCTCTAATCGATCCCAACCTTCAAGCATATTTCTTTGAAAAGAATATACAGAAAAATCAATCTCTTGGATTTTTTCAGTTAACTTTTTCAGCAAATATTTCCTGTGCTCTGCTAAAATACTACAAGTGCTAGCAAATCCTTTACGCCAATTATGATTAAAAATATCATTAAATTTTTGCAAAATTTGCCAACGAATACGATTGCGCACACATATATCCATTTGATTTGTACAATCGTTAAAATACTCTAAATTTAATTGTTTACAAACCTTTATCAAATCATCCTTTTTAAAATTAAGCAAAGGACGCACCTTTGTATAATTTTTCATAGGCTGTATCGCTTTAGGCGCAACTACCCCATCTAAACCAACTCCTCGTACCAAACGCATTAAAGTTGTTTCAAATAAATCATCTTGATGATGTCCCAACAATAAAAGTTCTGATTCATGCAATCGAAGCATTTTTTCAAAAAAATCATATCTATCCTTTCTCAAACTTTCTTCTGTGGTTAAACCAGTATTTAAGCGATGCCCCACCTCTATCTTTAAATTTAAAGCAGAAGCAAACGCTTTTATTCTACATTCTTCTTCTTCCGAAACATCACGAACTCGATGATTATAGTGTAAAATAATATATTCTTTTTTTGGCCAATAACACCGAACAAACATTAAAAGAGCCAACGAATCAGCTCCACCAGAACAAGCTACACACAAAGGCTTTTTACAATGATCAATAATAAACTTTACCTCTGAATCAATCATGTCTAAAGGCAAATACGTTTCCAAAGATTTTGATGAATTTTTACTCACGTGTTTTATCTGAAACATTACTAAAATTGCGTTTCAAAGGCCGTACAAGCGATTTCAATTTTTTAAATTTACTAAAATAATTCGTGGTATCACTTCGTGTCAGAATACGTACAACTATTTCATTTTGTCCTATCAAGAACTGTGCACGTTTCATCGCATTCGAAGTTGATGCATTCAAATGATTCATATCATCTTTAAAAATATTTTCAGCCCCAATTACATCGTACATCCCTGAACGTTTTAACGTTTTCATTGCACTCGTTCCAACTTCACTAAGGATCATCTGGCGGCCATTTGCATGCATATAACGCAAAAGTTCATCTAATGCCAACAAGCAGGTTGCATCAATATAAAAAGCATTTCTTAATTTAAGAATAATTACCTTCAACTGTGGACGTTGACAAATCTCGCGAATCTGATCCCGAAACAGTTCTGCGGATGCAAAAAACAAATTACCCTCGATATGAATAATTGACAATTCTGATTGTAAATTTTCACTGTCTGATATTTGTGTAAAATCCCCATCTTGACATCTATATTCACAAAACTCTGGAATAGCTGCTTTTTTTAAAAACAAAGCAATTGCAACTAAAATACCTAAAAATATCGAAATATTAAGAGGAAATATAAAAGAGGAAACAAACGTTGTAAAAAATACACAAGCATCTGAACGATTCGTATTTATAATAATCTTTATTGCTTTCTTTTCAAATAATCCCAACCCAAGCAATATAACAATCATAGCTAGGCCAGATTTAGGTACATAATTAAAAAATGGACCAAAGCAAACAATTCCCAACAAACAAAACAATCCACAAAATAAGCTTGTCAATGATGTTTTAGCACCACTTAGGTAATTTGCAGAAGACCTTACCAAAGATCCCGAAGCCGGCATTCCAGAACACAACCCACAAAAAATATTTGCAAATCCCATCCCAAACACCATTTGATTAATATTAGCTTTTTGTCCCATACGCGCAGTTAAAGCTTTTAAAATAGTAGTACCATCAATTAGACAAATAAAACTAAGTGCAAATGCTGTCCCTGCAAAAGAATTCACATTATCCCATGTAAATCCATGCAAAGAAACTTGCCAAGAAGAAGCATAAACTTTATTCAGCACTTGAATATTACATTCAAAAAAATGAATAAAAATATACGCCAATGCCGCCAAAGTAAAAATAGTTAAAGCAATAATAGGACCCTCAGGGAAAATTTTTTTCCAAAAGAAAAATAATAGAATTACACAAGCACAAACTATC
>CAKUXH010000061.1 GCA_934700265.1 uncultured Opitutales bacterium | reverse complement strand
ACTCATAATGCTGTTTTTAACCAATGTATTCTGTATATTCATCAAGATTTATTAAGCACTCAATACCAGCTGAAATTAACACTTTCTGTTTATTTTTGTGCTATATTTTTTATTCGATGCTTTATTGGAACAATTGCCGATAGCTGTAGCGAAAAAAAATGCATCATAACCACCCTAGTTATTGCACTTTTAGGCCATTTTATTGCTTGCAGCGCTACCAATATTCATATGCTCATCGCTGCACGTTTTATTCAAGGTTTAGGTCTAGGTGGTGGACAAGTTATGGCACTCGTCATTCTTATGAAGCTATTTTCTAACAAAGGAAGAGCATCCATTGTAGCCGCAGAACAGGTTCTATTTTCTCTTGCATCTATTACTCTCCCGCTTCTTGGAAATACATTATCTAGCCACTTTTCATGGCGATTAACCTATCTCATTTACATTTTGACAACCATTTATGCGATCTCTTATTTTTACCTTTTTCAAAAAAGAAGTCCCTATACTTTTAATTCATCCTCAATTGCATCCAACGAATCTTCCAGGAAGGCACTGCTTAACCTAAAGTTTCTGATACCTACCCTAATGGCCAGCTTTTCTATTTCAAGTTACATCCTTTGGGGAAGCTATTTTAGCATGATTATCCATCACTATCAAGTAAGCTGGAAATACTTACTATTTTACCAGTTAATACCTATCATTCCGTATTTCACATGTTCATTACTTTTTAAAAAATTAACCCAAAAACTTACAAAAACGCAAACTTACAAAAGAATTTTTTGTTTTCAATCCCTTTCTTTAACCGTTATATTAGCGTTGATAGCTTGGGATAAAACAAGCTTAAGTTTTAAAATTGCTCTATTATTCCCCATTATCCTTCATAATATTGCAGGATCTTTCTTCCGTCCATTAATGCAAGAAAAAGCTCTATCAACTATCCCCGCTTCAAAAATTGGCGCAGCAAGTTCTTTCATGTCGATTTGCCAAGTAGGGGTTAACGCTATATTCGCTATAATCATTAATTCTGCAAGCAATTTTATAGCTATATCCACAGGAATTCAAATTTTCATAAACATTGCTATCCTTAGCTATATTCTCATAACTCAATGTTTAAAAAAAGCTTAGTCTAGAAATTATTCGTTTAAAAAACAGAAAAATAGGTTTGACTTAATGCCTTAAGTAAAAGATGTTTTAGAATCAAATGATCGATATTCGCATCGAAAATATTGTTAAGAATTTTGGCAACGTAACTGCGTTAGATAAGATAAATCTTCATATCAAAGCAGGAGAGTTATTTTTCCTATTAGGCCCTAGTGGTTGTGGTAAAACAACGTTATTACGATTATTGGCAGGTTTTTATCAACCCGATGAAGGAAACATTTTTTTTGGAGACAAAGAAGTCTCTAAAACACCACCTCATAAACGCAAAACTGGCATGGTATTTCAAAGCTATGCATTATGGCCTCACATGACGGTTGCTCAAAACGTAGCATTTGGTCTCCAACAAAAAAAACTTCCTACAAAAGAAATTAAAGAAAAAGTAGAAGAAGCGCTCGTTTCAGTAAGAATGGATGCTTATGCAACTCGAAAACCTAATGAGTTATCGGGCGGACAACAACAACGCGTTGCATTAGCACGTGCTCTGGCAATCCGTCCTAAATGTCTACTTTTAGATGAGCCACTTTCTAATCTTGATGCAAAACTTCGTATTGAAATGCGGACTGAAATCCGTCGCATTTGTAAAGAATTTCAATTAACAACGATTTATGTAACTCATGATCAAACAGAAGCTTTATCCATCGCAGATCGTATCGCAATCTTTTCCAAAGGACACATCGAGCAAATAGGAAATCCTTTAGAAGTTTATAAAACCCCCAATAACCAATTTGTTGCCCACTTTTTAGGAGAAACCAATTTTATTCCAGGTTCGGTTGTTGCCAGCAATGGCAATGAAATCAGTATTAAGACAGCTATTGGAGATTACCGTGGCATATGGCACCTAAAAGCTCCTGTACCTAATAATGGCGAAAGTGTTATCTTATCAATTCGACCTGAAGCTTTACGGTTAAAACTTTATGGCTCTTCTGAAAATTCAACAGGAGGTATGATTGGACAAACGACTTATTATGGAGAAGTTGCTCATTATGATTTCATAAAAAATGGTGTCACATTAAAAATATCTGAGCTAAATCCAAGGCATATTGATCATGCCTTACAGCGCGGTCTATTTGCAAATGTTATCACCGAAGATGTGGTCGTTTTACCGCTAAAACAAGCATGAAAAAATACATTTACATTTTAAGTGCTATTGCTCTCGTTGTTGGATTACCCATTGTATTTAAACGATCTAACTTAACCCTTCCAACCCAAGCAGATGATACAGTTGTTATTATTACTCCACATAATGAATCCATACGGCTTGAATTGGATCTAGGCTTCCGAGATTGGTATTTCAAAAAAACTGGACGAACCGTAATTATTGACTGGCGCGTCCCAGGAAGTACAGGCGATATCATCCGTTATATTGATTCAATGTACATAAATGCTTTCCGCCTATATTGGGAAAACACGCTCCACAATCCATGGAATCAAAAAGTACTAGAAAATTTTGTAAACTCAAATCCACAAGATGAATCCGCTAAGAAGATCCGAGAAGCATTTTTAAACTCTGACGTAAGTTGCGGAATCGATTTATTCTTTGGAGGCGGTGTTGTTGAACATAAAAGAGAAGCAGATATGGGACAATTAGTTCCTTCTAATCTTCTTCAAAAACACCCTGAATGGTTTAAAGATGACTGTATCCCTGCTAAGCTATCAGGAGATATTTTATGGGATCCTAAAGGCACATGGTTTGGTTCCTCATTGTCAAGTTTTGGTATCATCTACAACACAGATAGAGTAAAAGATTTATCTTTACCCCATGTACCTACCCAATGGGAAGATTTAACATCGCCTCAATTGTACCGTCAAATTGCCATGGTAGATCCTCTCCAAAGTAGCATCGTTATTAAATGTTTAGAAATGATTTTTCAACAACAAATGAAATTTGTTCGTAAGGATATTTTAACACAAACGCAACAAACAGAACTAACACAATCACAACTCCATGAAGTTTTAAATAAAGGCTGGATAAAAGGGTTAAAAATAATCCAGAAGATCATGGCAAATTCCCGCTATTTTACCGATAATTCCGTCACAACTGTTTGGGATGTTGCTATGGGAAATTGTTCGGTTGGTATTGTTGTTGATTTCTATGGTCGCCACCAACGTGAAATTACTCGAATTCGAGGAGGATCAGATAGATTAAGGTTTGTATTACCTAAAGGTGCATCTTGTATTTCTCCTGACCCTATCAGTATGTTCCGCGGAGCTCAACATAAAGAAGTTGCACAAGCTTTTATCGAATATGTTCTTTCTAAAGAAGGGCAAGAACGCATAGGTTTCAAAGCAGGAACACCTAATGGGCCACAATATTATGCCTTACATAGAACTCCTTTACGCAAAGATTTTTATAGAGAAGAAAATAAAAAATTTATGTCATCTCCCGAAATGAATCCATTCTTGGAAAATGATGAATTCCCATATCAAACACAATGGACAACTCCAGCTTTTGCAGCTATCCGAATGCTTTCAAAAGTCCTTTTTATGGATCCATTTACAGAACTTTCAAAAGCTTGGAAAGCAATCATTCAAGCCAATAAAGAAGGACGCTATGCACAAGCAAAAAATGCTTTGGACGTATTAGAAAATTTAGATACTATTACTTATGATTGGGTTTTAACAACACTTAATCCTATTTTAAAATCTAAAAATCCACTTCTAAAAATCAATTTAGAAACCGAATTAACACAAAAAATACGTAAACAATACCTAAACGCATATCAAATTGCATCTAAAAAGTAATGTTAAACATTCCTAAGTTTATTTCTACGGCTAACCTAGAGAATCAACGTAAGCTTATAAAAAACAAAGGGAAAAAGCTTGTATTAACCAATGGTTGCTTTGATCTTCTTCATGCTGGACATATTTATTCATTAGAAGCAGCAGCACAACAAGGTGATGTGTTATGGGTAGGTGTAAATTCTGATACAAGTGTTCGAAAGTTAAAAGGCAATAATCGTCCTATCTATAACGAACAAATTCGACTCTACCTTCTTAATGCATTACAATGTGTACAAGGCATATTTTTATTTCAAGGGCAAGATCTTGCTGAAGAAATAAAAAAAATATGCCCAGATATTTATGTAAAAGCCGGGGATTATACGTTAGATAAACTAAATGTTAAAGAACGTCTTGCGCTTGAAGCTTGCCACACAAAAATTATGTTTATGCCTTTTTTAAAAGGATGGAGTACAACAAATATTATCAAAAAATTAAAACTTTAACAGTAAGTTTCTAACCAATCTGTTACAGTTTGATATTGGTTACACGATAGAATATGGTAAATCTCACGAGCACCTTCTAGATATCTTTGTCGCATCAATTCTGGACTAGATAAAATAGCTTCCATTTGTAAAGCAATGACAGAAGCTTGGTTAGAAACATCCTGCAAATATTCTGGATAGAGAGCTCTCTTGAGCAAAATATTGGCTATGGCCAAATAAGAAATTTTAACTAGTTTTTTCCCAATAAAAAAAGTAATAGGATTTGCTTTATAGGTAACCACCCCCGGAATTCCGGCTAAAGCAACCTGTAATGAAGCCGTTCCAGAAGACATAATCGCACATGAAAATCCTTGTTTTATCTCATTTATAGGCAAAAATTGAATACCTTCTTGAGAATGTTTCGAAAAATACTTTAAGATATCGTTATCAGCAACAGGAACGATCGCTTGAAGGGTTGAATGAAACTTTCTTATTTGTAAAAAACTATCTTCTAAAATAGGATAAATGCGCTTTACAGCAGATATTCGACTCCCAGGTAATAAAAGCACAGGCCCCAGACTATCATAGACAAATGGATTTTTAACTTGTAAAAGCGGATGTCCAACAAACTGAACATCTAATTGCGTATCCTGAAACCAATTTTTTTCAAAAGGGAAAATTACTCCTAAATGGTCTATATACTTTTCCATTTCAAAACGACGATTCGCTTTCCAAGCCCAAATTTGTGGTGATATATACTGGCAAATACGTGTAGTACCCCCACTTTTTAAACTTAATCCAGCTTTATATAATTTCTTAGCCAATAGAAGATTAAACCCTGGAAAATCAACTAAACAGATCGTTTTAGGTTTGTAAGCACGAACAAATTCTACTATCCATCGCAACAATCGTATAAAAGTTCTGTAATGTTTCAAAGTTTCCACAAAACCAACCACAGAAAACTTAGTCAAATCAAACAATAATTGAGCTCCTGCCTGCTCAACTGCTGGACCGGCTACTGCACAAATTGATAAGTTTGGTCGACGTTCTTTAAGCTGACGAACAAAAAAAGCAGCATGATTATCTCCTGAATGTTCCCCAGCAATAACAAGTAAGTCAACCATTTACGCGCACAATACGTTATTTTGTATAATATGAGTAATTTCAAGGGCTACCGCTAATGCCGATTTTGCAATTTCCCCAGACACCTTAGGCTGATGTGACTTTAGAATACAATCTACAAATGAATTTAATTCCACTCGCAAAGGTTCTTCTTTATGCAAAGGAATCTCCTCCTTTTGAATTTCTTGATCTTGCTTAAACAACACATGCCCTTTTTGCCCCATAAAATCTAATGAAAGATATTTATTAGGCTGAAAAATTCGAATATCACGTTCTTTTTTCAAGCTAACACGTGAAGTATTAAAATTAGCGATACAACCATTTTTAAAGTAAATTCTTGCATTTGCAATATCTTCAGTTTTGGAAATAACATTTACACCGATCGCTTCTATTTTCTCAATAGGCGACTGAACTAATTGAAGCACAATTCCTAAATCATGGATCATCAGATCTAATACAACTCCAACATCTGACCCACGAACATTAAAAGGAGCTAAACGATCGGCTGTAATATATTTAGGATTTTGTACATGTGATTCCAAAAAACTATTAACAGGATTATAA
>CAKUXH010000060.1 GCA_934700265.1 uncultured Opitutales bacterium | reverse complement strand
CTTAAATTCTGGGTATAATCAAATATATTTACTAACCCAATTTAACACAGAATCGCTTCATAGACATATCCAAGAAAGTTATCGTTTCGATTATTTCTCTGGAGGTTTCGTAGAAATTTTATCTGCTGAACAAACACAAATAAGCGATGAATGGTACCGTGGGACTGCAGATGCTGTTCGACAAAACCTCATTCATATGCCTTTTAAAGACGATCAAACGGTTGTTATTTTATCTGGTGATCAACTTTATCGCATGGACATTGAAGCATTTGTAAGACAACATACGGAAACAAACGCTGATATTACTATCGCGGCTAAAGCAATGCCAGCTTCTTTAGCTTATCAATTTGGAATTATGGAAGTTTCTTCCGATTGGCAAATAAAACGTTTTGTTGAAAAACCCAAAGATCCTGAGTTATTAAAATCACTTTACTTGTGTACAGATTTAAGAAAAAAAATTAAAGATAATAGCGATCAACCTTACTGCATGGCGTCTATGGGAATTTATGCTTTTAAAGCAAAAGTTTTAAAAGCATGTCTTAACTCAGAAAACCATGATTTTGGTAAAGATATCATTCCTCAAGCTCTCAATCAATACAAATTATGCGGCTATTTATTTGATGATTATTGGGAAGATATTGGAACGATTGCCTCTTTCTTTGAAGCAAACTTAATGTTAACAGACTCATTACCTATATTTGATTTCTATAATGAGAAAGCACCAATTTATTCACGTCCACGTAATCTTGCTGCCTCAAAACTTAATAGCTGTACAGTTGATCATTCAATTGTAGCTGATGGTTGTATTGTTACACGCACACAACTTAATCGTTGTATTATTGGTATCCGTTCTATTATTCGCGGCGGTACTCAGTTAGAAAATGTATATATGATGGGAGCTGATCATTACGAAGATTTAAATCAAATGGCAGAAAATGAATCTAAACAGCTACCTAATCTTGGAATTGGCAAAGACTGTTACATTCGCAATGCTATCATTGATCGCAATGTTCGTATTGGTAACAACGTTCGATTATCTCCTGAAGGCAAACCTAATGGTTTTCAACAAGGACCCATCCATATCAAAGATGGCATAATTGTTATTGAAAAGGACGGCATAATTCTAGATAATACAATCTTATAGCTGCTGAAAAAAGAATCACAAAAAATGATTCTTTTTTCAAAAAATTTGACATTTTTATGTAAATTTTGTATAATACTTATAATGAAGCAAAAAACTAAAAATAAAGGTATTTCTTTACTGGAAGTTATTTTATCTGCAGGTATTTTCACGCTTATAATACTTGGAATTTCACAAACAGTGTTATTAATGCATCGTTATTCAAGATCAAATATCTGCAAATTAAAAGCTCATCTTATAGCAACAAGCTATTTTGAAAGTATACTTCATGATACACATCCGTATGAACTTAACAAAAGTGGTTCTACAATATCTTTAAGAAATGTAAAAAATCCCAACACATTTATTGATTTTACAATCAACCGAGAAGAAGGAAATTTTTCAAATTTAAACACATTCACTAGTACAGTCTATGATGAAGCTAATGATTTAACCGTATATATCTCGCTATTTGTAAAAGACTCTCCACTTTATAATCTTTATTTAAATGATGGCAAAACGGAAGACAATATTGACAATAGTAAACCAAGACAAGAAATCAATCCTCCTGAAGGTTTTCAGGCTTTACGATTAACTTATTGGTATACCGACCCTTTCATGAAAAAAGACGCAAGTACTAAAACAGTTGGCTCACAAGAATACCTAAATTGTTTATCTAAAAACGAACTGTATGCAATTCGGCCTATTCAGCCTGATGATCCAGAATATGATATTTAACAATTATCTAGAAATTTTAGAAAAACAAATTTTCATCAAATTCTCCCACTATCTTGCATCTTTAGATTGAATTTAAAAAAAAATTTTTATGTTAAAATTATTTGTTGACAATAACATTTTTTAATTATAAAAGAAGTTTATGTTAAAAAAAATACATTAGTGGGTTTATATTATTACTAACTTCATCCATTTATTCTTCTAAAAATGTTTATGTAAGCTACAATGAGGCAGCACGATCTATTACAAGCAAAATTTTAGAAAACACAGATTTATCGGTTTTTTCTAAAAACCTTTGCATAGAAAATATAGAAAGTTTTTTTGAAAATATTATTTTAGCTTCTTATGCTGTAACTAAGAGAAATAAATACTTACTAGATACCACTTTAAACAATTTTATACCATTGTTCGAAAAACCTCAAATGCTAAACGATTGTGTTAAAAGCTTTCGTAAATTATTCAAAAACAAAAAGTATCCTCACCATTTATCTTTAGCAGCAAAATTCACATATTTATTCTTTTATGCAATAAAATGCCGGACATAACATCTCTTAATTATTCACAAGAACTTGATACACTTATCAATAATTACAAAAATGATATAATTATCGCTAAGCAATCTAGATCCGAATCCGCTTATAATAATAGAATAGGCATTTTAACTAAATAAAATTTTATAACATTTATATCTCAAATTCTGACAAAGATACATTTCTTACGCACCTACATTATTGTAAAAATTAATCATAATAATTAATTATAATGCGTATAATTTTTTAGAATCTCAAATTATGAAAATTTATGTATTCTAAATCTTAAGTCACGCCAAAAAATCATTGATTAGATTTATAATAAAACTTAAGTTGTTTTTAACACTAACAGGTTTCGACCAGATTAATACGTTCGATATGGGTTGCTTTATGCTTAGCTAAATCTAATGTAATAAGTGCCCCATTTATACAGGCAGGACCTCTCCCAACTTCAAAACGACAAGGTTTTCCATATATGCTTTTTTCCATAATATTATCAGGCTGAAAACCCAAAATACTATTATAACTTCCACACATGCCTAAATCACAGATAAAAGCCATCGTATCATTCATAATACGTTCGTCAGCTGTTTGAATATGTGTGTGGGTCCCAACTAACCCAACAACACCACCTAATCTAGACAAAAACCAGCCTAAAGTATACTTTTCAGCTGTAAATTCTGCATGAAAATCTACAATAAAATTTTCTACCCCAACGTGTTTCAAAGTCTCAATCAATTTCTGGCAACTTTTAAATGGACAGTCAACCGCACCGTTAGAAAATGCTCTTCCCAATAAATTTAAAATAGCTATTTTTTGATTTTCAAATTCAAAAATCAAATACGTTTTTCCTGGACATTCTTCTGGAAAATTTAAAGGACGGCATACATAATCTATGCTAGAAATTTCTCCCCAAAAGCTTCGTTGATCCCAGGTATGATTACCCAATGTAATCCCATGAATACCTATGTCTTTCAATTCTTTTGCAATGGAAGTATTTAAACCAAATCCACCGGTAGAATTTTCACCATTGGCAAAAATAAAATGAGGTGCATATTTCGTTTTTAATAATGGCAATTGAACTTTTAAAAAATTTCGCCCTGGGCGACCTACAATGTCCCCGAAAAACAACACACGACACTCTAACATGATAATAATTAAAATGGTGGGCCCTGTAGGATTCGAACCTACGACCAAAGGATTATGAGTCCTCTGCTCTAACCGCTGAGCTAAGAGCCCTTTAATATTTTTAATTACATCACATATAAAAAAATAAACAAGCTTTTTTTAAAAAAAACTAAACTTTCAATCTCACGTTGCTAAAAAAAGTTTTTCACATCTGCGCATAATTTATAAACGGTAATACTTCCTTAAATCCAGGTTCAGAAGTAGCAGAAAATGACATACTACTAGATAAAACAAAATCAATATGGTAGGCATGTAAAAATAATCGTTCAGCCTTTAACCTATGATTACAATTAAAATTACCATAAATTTTATCCCCTAATATTGGGAAATTATGATGTGCACACTGTACCCGCAGTTGATGCGAGCGCCCAGTATGAGGCTTCAATTGAATAAGACTTAAATTTTCCCCATTAGCAGAATAATTTTTTAAAAACATAACATCAGTTTTTGAAATAATACCTGAATAAAGTGTACATTTTGTGCGTATCTTATTATTTTGTTTTTGGATGTCTAAACGGTCTTGCCAATACATTTTATATGTTGGGAACCGACCTTTCACTATTGCATGATAAATTTTATTAACTTTATGTTCCTTAAAAGCTAGCTTAATCTTTTTAGCAATTTCAAAATCTTTACACAAAATAACAATTCCAGAAGTAGGACTATCCAGCCTATTTAATAAATAAACATCTCCATCTTCTGTTTTATAAGCCTCTCGCTTTAAGTCATAAGCTGCCTGTATAATACTTTGTTTACAAATACTTGATTTATTCGGTTGAGACAAAATGCCACACGGCTTATCAATTGCAAAAATCGAATTTTCTATCTTTATAATTTTTACGGATGGATGCCAAGGAATCATAAATGTTTATCTTAATAGATGATAAGTACAAAAACAAAGTATATATGCAAAAGCGTTCATAAATACCAACTGAAAAATTGTTAATCGCCAAGAATACGATTCATGTTTTACGAAAATGAAGGTACCAATACATTGTAATGCAAACATAAAAAATAAAATAAGAGAAATACATGTTGCAAACGAATAAATAGGAGCTCCGTTTTCATCTTTTGCATACTTTAATTGATCTCTAAGCGTATAAGCCTGCTTATCTTTTGAATCAACATTATGTAAAACCCCTAACGTAGATATAAAATTTTCACGAGTTCCAAAGGAACTCAATAAACTTACTCCAATATGCCAATCAAACCCTATAGGTTTAAGCACAGGTTCAATTTTTTTCCCTAAATATTGTACCAAATTAGTCGTTTCTCCTTTTTCATTATGAACTTTCGTATGCAAACAAAACCACAATCCTATGCTAAAACAAAGGATATAAGTCCCGGCCTTTTTCATGAAAATTGTGGTTTGAGTTTTTACTAATTGAAAAATATATGAAAATTGTGGTTTTAACAAAGGAGGCATTTCTGCAATATGAACTGTATGTCGCGTTTTTAGAAAAAATTTTCTTATAATACCTGCTAACAACAAAGCTGCAAATAATCCAATTAAATAAATGACTACCAATATAAATGTTTTCACCAATGGAGATGCTTGGCCACACAACAATGATATCAAAAGTAAATAAATAGGGACACGACTACTACAATTAACCCAAGGAGCTACAAACAATGTTGTTAAACGTTCTTCTCGATTGTGAAGACATCGGGTTTGCATAATTCCCGGGATTGTACAAGCATAACAAGATATGAGAGCTACAAAAGAAGGTCCCGATAGCCCTATCTTCTTCATCCAATGGTCTAACAAAAAAGTTACCCGAGCTAAATATCCTGTATTTTCAAGTATCCCCATACAAATAATCATTAAAATAAATTGTGGCAAAAATAGTAAAACATTTCCTACTCCACCAACAATACCTTCGCTGATTAGACTTTTTACCCATCCATCTGGGAAAACAGTTTGTATCATAGACTGCAACCATTGAATGGCTTGTTCACATAAATGCATAGGATATTCTGATAAATAAAATACACAAACTAATAACGACAATAAAACGCTTACCGTAATTACAGGACCTATTGTTTTATGCAACAACAAATTATCCCAATCAAATTTTTGATTATAACATGAATGGCTTATAACATTTTCCAAAATTTTTTCAATAAATTTATAACGACTAGAAATACATTGTGTCTTCCAATGTGCAACTTGATGATCCAATTTTTTAACCGTACTAATAAAATCAGACTCAAAATTTTTTGTTATACTCTTTCTTTGCAAACTTTCTTGAAAAAGCAATATACTACACCAACTCCTTCGATAATTTGTTTTTTCAACAAGTTCGTTTACAATTTGTTCTATGCTTTCTTCATTTTGTATTGAAAAAGATTCATTTACTTTAAACCGATCTAATGTAATGATCTCTCGCAATTGACGTTTTCTTTCTTTAGAATTTTCTCCTAAAAAAATAAAAGGTACCTTAAAAATTTCTTCCAAATATGATTTATCAATTATATGCCCATTATTTTGAGC
>CAKUXH010000059.1 GCA_934700265.1 uncultured Opitutales bacterium | reverse complement strand
ATTAAGATTCGCTATTCGTGAAGGTGGTAGAACAGTTGGTTCAGGTGTTGTTGCTGATATAATCGAATAATAATATTTGAATACCAAAAACAAGAATTACTAAGAGTAGTTCTTGTTTTTTTATCTTTTATAAGTAATACTAATGATACACATTGTAATTATTAATGGAAAATTAAGGCAAAAAACTTTACATAATTTGGCAAATTGACATAAATGAGGTATAATGAAAGATGTAAGTATTATTTTTTGAAAGGATATTAGATATATGGAAGATAAAATTAATGAATTAGAGAAACAATTAAAAGAAAGTGCAAAAAGAAGAAAAGTATTTAAAGAAGAAGGTTATACAGAAGGAGAAGCAAAAGAAGCTTCTAGATTTGCAGAAATAACAGAGGAAATATCAAAATTAAGAGAAGAAGAAAAAAGAGAAATTGAAAGAAAAGTTAAAATAGCAGAATTAGAAAAAGAATTAAAAGATTGTGCAGAAAGAAGAAAAATATTTAAAGAAGAGGGATACATAGAAGGAGAAGCCCAAGAAAATTCTAGATTTGCAGAGTTAACACAAAAAATAAATGATTTATCAGAAAATAAAGAAATTGATGAAGAAGATGTAAAAAAAGAAGAAAAAGTAGAGGATATAGATGATTTAAAGAGACAATTATCAGAATGTTCAAAAAGAATGAAAGAATTTAAAAATGATGGAAATATAGAAGGAGAAGCTCAAGAAAATTCTAGATATGTATATTTAGTTGAAAAACTTAGAGAAGCTGGAGTTGAAGAAAATTTTTCTTTATCAATTAGTTCAGAAGAAGCCAAAGAAGAAGAAAAAAATGTATCAAATATAGAAAAAGTAAGAGGATTTATAAAGAAAATTGGAGAAAAAATAAATAAATTTATAGGAAAAATAAAAGAAAAAGTAATAAGTGTATTTAGCAAGAAAGAAAAATTAGAAGAAGTAAAAGAAAATGAAGAAAAATCTACAATTGACAAAAAGACAATAGAATTTAAAGAAGCATTAAAAACAAAAGAAAATAGTAAAACAAGTATGAGAAGCATAGATATTGCAGCTGATGCAATTATAAAACCATTAGATAAAAATGATGGATTAGAAAAATAAATTTGAATTATTGACATATATAATATAAGTATATGTCAATTTTTTAAGGGAGTGTATATATGGAAAAAAATTTTGAAGAAGAATTAGAAGAATTATTAGAAAAAAGAGAAAACAAAGAAGAAACAGTACAAAAATTAGATGAAAATGAAGAAAAATATTTGAAAAAACAACTTGAAAAACAAGAAAGAATAAGTAAACAAGAATTACAAGAACTTGAACATCAATATGAAATAATGGCAGGTTCTGTAGATTCAACAGAATTAATAAGATTAAATGGTGTAAAAAAGCAAGCAATTTCAGAATTAGAAAAAAACATAAAGAAGAAAAGAAAAAATTAGAGAAAAAGTTAGCTGGAAAAGAAGTTGATACTTCTGATGTTGATAAAGAAATTCAAGAAAGATTAGAAAAAGAGAAAGAAAAATTAGAAAAAAATAATAAAAAGCTTCAAATGTATTTAGAACAATATAAAGATCATGAAAAAACTAAGGAAAGAATTGAAGAGCAAATAAAAAAGAATGATGAAATTCTTGAAAAGATAAAAAGAATTATGGGATTGAAGTTTAAAGATTTAGAAACATCTAAGATTAGAGAAATTTTTGGAATTAAGAAAAAAGAAAAAGATAAAAATGACAAAGATCAAAAAGATGAGAAGAAAGATGATAAAAAATCAGATGAATATGATTCAAGATTGACACAAGAACAAAAAGACGAATTAATTGCAAATGGAATAGAACCAGGTGATCCAGAATATAATGCAGCATTAGAAAATTATGGAATAAAATTAGAAAAAAATCCAAAAGAACAAGAAACAAAAAAAGAGGAAGATTTAAGTTCAAAATTAACACAAGAACAAAAAGATGAATTAGTAGCAGAAGGATTAGAACCAGGTGATCCAGAATATGGAATGGCATTAGAAAATTATGGAGTAAAAGCTCCAAAAACTTCTACAGAACCTACACCAACAACTGATAGTTCAAAAAATGGAGAAGGTAAAGAAGAGAAAAAAGAAGAGCAAGAAGAAGAAAAAATTAAAGTAGAACTAAGTGCTGCAGGATTAACAGTAGATGGAGTGCTTCAAGATGTAGAAGCTAATAATAAATGGTATAAAGATTTAAGTGAAAAGAAGAAATTAGAATTAGAATTTATAAAAAATGATTTAGAGAATTTTTCAAATATGCAATTAAATATTTTTAAGGCATTATTAAAGAAAGATACTGAGAAAAATAAAGAAGCCTTTACAATTATTGATAGATTAAATTCAGCATTTGGATATAGTGATGATTTTAAAGGGAAACATAACATTGATATTAATATTGATTTAACAAAAACATCAATATTTGATAGAATTTTAGGAAGATGTAAAAAAGAATGATTTTAAAGAAAGCATAAAAGTAAAAGAAGATTTAGAAAAAGAAGAAAGTGCACCAGAAGAAGATTTTGAATTAAAATTAGAGTACAATGATAACGAGAAAACAGGCTCAAGTCCTGAAATTGCACAAACAAGTCAAGTACAAGAAAATGAATCTGAAAAACAAGATGAGGAATCAAGATAATGTTTTTTTGTTTGAATTCCATAAGAAATTTTAATAATATATATAATAATTATTAATTTGTAAAATTGCACAAAAAATGTTAAAATAATTATGTAACTTATAATGTAATATTTTTGTAATAAAAAAATAATAATTCTGTAATGTTATTTCTTGTTATATTATGTTATATTATAGATAAGTATATTTTATATAAGAAGTAATAAAAGGAGATAAGAATATGGCAGAATATAAATCTTATGAAACAGAATTTAAAAAGAATTTAAAAGAATTAGATGAAGAGATTAAAGGTGCTCAAAATGATGATCAATTAAGAGAAGTTCGAAAAAAAGTACAACAATTAGAAAGAGCTATTCAAGAATTAGTTGATAAAATGAAAAGTGATTTAGCTAATGGATATATAAAGAAAAAAGATATTAGAAAAATTGAAAATAGAGTTACTAAGTTTAATGGATTCTTAAAAGATGCTGATGAAAAGCTAAAATATTTAGATAAAAGATTAAAGATTAAGCATAAAGAACTTGTAACAGAAGATGCAGAAGTACAGCCAGAGGAGCCAGAAGAAGATTCTACTGAAAAACAAATTTCAGATAAGGAACAAGACACACCAGTAAATAATAATGCAGACAAAATATCAGATCTTGAAAGAAGACTAAGAGAATGTGCAAAAAGAATGTCAGATGCAAGAAGAGATGGAAATATGCAAGCATACGTAGAAGAAAATTCAAGATATACTTATTTGGTAGAAGAAATAGATAAATTAAAAAATCCAAAAAAAGAACAAGAAGCTCCTGGAAATGATAATGCAGACAAAATATCAGATCTTGAAAGAAGATTAAAAGAATGTGCTAAAAGAATGTCAGATGCAAAAAGAGATGGAAATGACCAAGCATATGCAGAGGAAAATTCAAGATACACTTATTTGGTAGAAGAAATAGATAAATTAAAAAATCCTAAAAAAGAACAAGAAACACCAGTAAATGATAATGCAGACAAAATATCAGATCTTGAAAGAAGATTAAGAGAATGTGCTAAAAGAATGTCAGATGCAAAAAGAGATGGAAATGATCAAGCATATGCAGAAGAAAATTCAAGATATACTTATTTGGTAGAAGAAATAGATAAATTAAAAAATCCAAAAAAAGAACAAGAATCTCCTGGAAATGATAATGCAGACAAAATATCAGATCTTGAAAGAAGACTAAGAGAATGTGCAAAAAGAATGTCAGATGCAAAAAGAGATGGAAATATGCAAGCATATGCAGAAGAAAATTCAAGATATACTTATTTGGTGGAAGAAATAGATAAATTAAAAAATCCAGAGAAGGATAAAGACGAACCAGACAAAGAACCAGATGGACCAGATACTGTTATAATTGATACATGGCCAAATCCAAATGGAGGAGAAAAAATAGAAATACCAGATGATCCAAATAATGATGGTAAAGTAGATGAAAAAGAGGTAGAAGCAAAAACTCAAAAGGCCATAGATGACATGAGAGCTAAATTTTACGGAGACAAAGAAAGAGACGCTGAATTTTTAGAAAGAAAAGCAAGATTTAAGGCTAATATTGTAACAGTAAAAGATGAGAAAAGAAATATTGAATATAAGACAATTAGGGATTACCCAGAAAAGGCAGAAGATGAACAATTTTTACTTTTAGATGGATACCAAAAAGCACTAGAAAGAAGTACTAGGTATAGAGCTGGAGATACAAGTGTATATCAAGGGGCAAATTTAGATGAATTAGAAGAAATGCTTCAAAGAGATGAAGAATATATTAGAACAAATAATTATACATTTAATGAACATGAAGTTGATCAAAATAATTTAGTTACACTAGGAAAATATGGTGAAAAGGTTCCATATATTCCAAAAGGAGGATTACCACTTCCAATAAGAGCAGTAGCTAATGCAGCATTAGCTGTAAGAAATAATGTGTTTGCGCCAGTATATGGCTTTATTGGTAAAAAAATTGTAGCTCCTATACATAAAGCTGTTTATAAAGATGAAGCATCACCTTATAGAAATAATTGGTATCATAGATATGTTGCAAGAAGGGAACATTTTGAAAGGGTAGCATCTCAAAATGATAAAGAAAATCAAGAAAATCATCCAATAAAAAATTATTTTTCTTCAAGGTTTAATGCTGTTTTTAAAGCATCAAAAGGAAATGAAGAAATCTTAGAAGAAGGTGCAAAAAGATTAAAAGATAATACTAGTAGAATTGAAGAAAATAGAGCAAAAATGAATAATGCACAATCTAATGCTGAAGAATTATTGAATCAAATTCTGCAGTTAGATAATGCTATAAAAACAAATCCTAAAGCACCTAATATAGAACAAGCTAAACAGGCATTAGAAGCAAAAAAACAACTTTTACAAGAAACAGTTAAAGAAGCTCAAATATTAGAGAATAGTGGAGCAACTGATTCAGTTCAAACAGATGCAGTTACAGAAAAACAACATGATATTGCTAGTAAAGAAGCAATTACAACAGGAGTTACAGTAGTAAAAGGAATAGCACAAGCAGCATTTACAACTTATCTAGGTCCAAAACTTGAAAAATGGATAAGTGAGAATATTATGGTGACAAAGAAAATACCAGGAAAAGTTGAAAGAGTATGGGAACCTGGAAAAGAAGTTGTAACAAAAGAACCAATTATGGAGAAACGATTACCAGATAATTTAACAGCACAAGATATTTTTAAAGCTAATGATGGTAAAGCAGTTACAATGTATAGATCAGTATATGGTGGAGCTAAAAATCCTGTTTCTACAACATTAGGACAAGATAACAGTCTTGGGGCAGTATTCTTTGACAAAAGTGGTTTTGGAGATTCAACTGTAAGTGGAATTAAAAATTTTACAGATAAAGTATTTCCGAAAAATTTGGTTGATGCTAATGGAAAATTTAGACAAGATGCATCTTTTAATGAAGTTTTTCAAGCTTTTAATAAAGGAGAATTAAAACCAGAAGTATTTGAACAAATGGCATTTCAAGTAAATACAGCAGATAATAGAGGATGGGTTTTAGGAAAAGACTTACTTCAAAATCTTGTTAAAGAAGTACCAACTGGAGAATATAAAGAGATAGTAAAGAAAACTGCTGGAAAGTGGATTGAAAAAGTTACAGATGCTCAGATTATTCAAGTACCTAATGAAATAGCACTAAAAATTGCTAAAAGTCTTGGAATTACAGTTAATTCAGGTTTAGTAGCAAATTCTATATATGAACATATTAGAAAAACAAATTCAAAAGCAAGTGATAAATTTAGAGATGGTTTAAAAGTAAATATAAAAGCAAGTGAAAATAAAGAAGAACAACCAGCAGTAACAGAAACTAAAGAAAATGAAAAAGAAAGTACTATTATAGTATTAAACCATGAAGATGAATTTCAAGTTACATTAGAAGCT